>NZ_FMDO01000040.1 GCF_900095305.1 Proteiniborus sp. DW1
AAAGAAAACCTGAACAAAACTGTTCAGGTTTTCATCTATTTAAAATATTGTCTTACTATATTATTTACCATACTTCCATCTGCTCTGCCTTTAACTTTAGGCATGACATTTGACATTATCTTGCCTATATCCTTAACTGAATTTGCTCCAACCTCTTCAATAGCTTCTTTAACTATTTTTTCAAGTTCTGATTCAGTCAATTGTTGTGGTAAGTAATTTAACAGTATGCTAATTTCTTTTTCCGTTAACTCCACTAAATCCTGCCTTTGACCTCTATGAAAGTCTTCAATAGCATCCTTCTTTTGCTTTACCTGTTTTGAGATAACGTCAATAATGGCTTCATCATTTAATTCTATTCTTTCATCAACTTCTTTTTGCTTAATAGCTGCTCTTACCATTGTGATAACATTTTTTCTAAGTTTATCCCCATTTTTCATAGAAGCTTTTAAGTCATCCATTAACCTATCTTTAAGGGACATCATGTTTCACCTCTTATCTTGATCTAGAGTTTTTTCTCCTTGCAGCCTCGGATTTTTTCTTACGTCTTACGCTTGGCTTTTCATAATGCTCTCTTTTTCTAACTTCTGCTAATACACCAGATCTAGCGCATTGTCTTTTAAATCTCTTTAAAGCATTATCTAATGATTCATTTTCCCCGACTTTGATTTCTGACATTCGTTCTCCCTCCCCTCAACCACTACAACAGGCCTTTAATATACTATATGCAGTAAGTGGAATTCGGCACTAGATTATTATACATTAAATATCAGAATTATGCAACTTAATTTTTAGCCTGGTGGCCATTGTAGCTGTCTGCCTCCTAACAAATGAAAATGTATATGCTCTACTGTCTGACCTCCAAATTCGCCACAGTTGTTTACAATTCTATATCCTTGTTTATCTAAACCTTTTTCTTTTGCAATATTTTTTATTGCAACAAATATATGGCTAATTAAATCAGAGTTGTTTTCATCTATATAGTTAGCTGAGGGTATATGTTCTTTTGGTATTATCAAAATATGAGTAGGAGATTGCGGGTTTAAATCATAAAATGCAACTGTTTTATCATCTTCATATACCTTATTAGTAGGTATATCTCCATTTACAATTTTACAAAAAATACACTCTGACACCCGTTTCACCTCCTTATATTTATTATAATATTATCAAAACATGCATATTCCATTAAGTATGGACAGCATAATTCTAATGTGAAACGAAATATAACTTCTTATCATATTACTATCTATATACTATTCAACAATACTATAGAAAAATCCTTCCTAATTTCCTAATAGAGTATTTTCCCAACCATATTTTCACCTTGTACTTTTTCAAGTTCAACTGGAAGTATCTTACCTTCAAATAAAGTGTCAGCTTTAGCTAAAACTCTTATATAGTTAGTTGTATAGCCTTCTATAAAATCCATGCTTATTTTTGATTGTTCTTCAAATAAAACATCTAATGTAGAACTAATGAATTTTTCATTAAATTTTTGAGTATTTTCATCCCCTATTTTTATTAGTTCCTTACTCCTAAGCTGTTTTATATTTCCTGGCAATTGATTTTTATGTTTCGCAGCAGGTGTACCTTTTCTAGGCGAGTAAGGGAACACATGTATTTTAGAAAATCCAATTTCATTAACAAGTCTACATGTTTCAGAAAATTCTTCTTCAGTTTCTCCTGGAAATCCTACTATTATATCTGTAGTAATACCTGCGTTGGGCATATATTCTCTTATTAGTTCTACTATTTTCCGATACTCATCAGTCGAATACTTTCTATTCATTCTTTTTAAAACAGAATCACTTCCACTTTGTAGTGATAGGTGAAAGTGGTCACATGCCTTTGGAAGCTTAGTCAGTCTATCTAAAAATTCTTTGGTCACAATAGTAGGTTCTATAGACCCTAATCTAATTCTTTCAATACCAGAAATCTGATGCACACTCTCTATAACATCTATTAATCTAATTTCTCCCATATCTTTACCATACGAAGCTATATGTATACCAGTCAATACAACCTCTTTGAATCCACTTTTTGCGAGTTTATCTACCTCAGTCAATATATTTTCTAATTTTCTACTTCTTATTGGACCTCGAGCATATGGTATTATACAATATGAACAGAACTGATTACAGCCCTCTTGAATTTTCAAAAATGCCCTTGTTTTTCCTTCGATGTTCTCAATCATCATTTCTTCAAACTCATGTTGCTTCATAATATCAGTTACTATATTGATTTTTTCTTTACTCTCTCTTACCCGATTACTTAGTTCTACAATTCTATTCCTGTCTTTGGTGCCAATAATTATATCAACCTCGTCAATTGCCATTATCTCTTCAGAAGCAGTCTGGGCATAACACCCTACAACAGCAACAACTGCATCTGGATTGTTATTCTTTGCTCGGCGGATGAACTGTCTTGATTTTCTATCACCAAGATTGGTTATGGTACAAGTATTTATGACGTATACATCTGCAATCTCATCCTCATGTACTACCTCATAGCCGTTCTTTTCAAAAAGCTCCGCCATTGCCTCTGTTTCATATTGATTTACTTTACAGCCTAGAGTATGAAAAGCAACTTTGCTCATTAAATCACCCCTAAATCTCCTAGTTCGTATAATACTATTGCAGATGTAATAAATCCTGCTGTTTCAGTTCTCAGTATCCTAGGGCCAAGAGATACTATCTTAGCTCCAATAGCTTTTAACAATTTAATTTCTTTATCTTCAAATCCACCTTCTGGTCCAATTATTATATTTACTTTTTTATAAGATTTATCTTTTAATACTTCTTTAATCCCCATAATCTCTTCATTCTCATAAGGAACTATTATAAATTCATCTCTACTCAGAGTTTCTAACACCTCTTCAAAAGTAAGAATCTGACATACCTCTGGAATTATACTCCGCTTACTTTGCTTCGCGGCTTCTTCAGCTATCTTATGCCACCTTTCAAGCTTCTTCTCCTCTTTTTTTCTATCTTGTATTTTCACTACAGTTCTATCAGTTATGACGGGAATAATTTTAGCCACTCCTAATTCTGTAGACTTTTGTACAATTAAATCCATTTTTGTAGACTTAGGTATTCCTTGATACAGTATAACTTCAATAGGAGGCTCTGTGTCAGATACTTTAGTCTCTAAAATATTGCAAATTACTTTTTCCTTAGACAAATCACAAATCTCTGCAACATAGTCAGTACCCTGTTTATCGCATAGAGATACGATATCACCTTCAATAAGTCTTAAGACATTTTTTATGTGTTTGACATCCTCACCTATTATCGTGATTTTATTGTCTTGTATATTTTCCTTATCAACAAAAAATCTATGCATAATTTTATTCACCCAACTTAGCTACTACACTTGCCCATTCACCTAAAGTAATTGTATCGATTATTTCCAAACCTTCTGCTATCATCGCTTCTTTAACCATATCTATTTTTTCATGTATTATTCCAGATGTAATAAAAATTCCACCCTTTTTTAGAAATCTAGGTATATCTTTAGTTAAAACTACAATAATCTCTGCAATTATATTTGCAACTATAATATCACTAGTTTCATTAACTACATCTAGTAAGTTTCCATGTCTGACATCTATTATATCTTCAACATTGTTAATTCTAGCATTTTCCTTTGTTACCTTAACAGCTAGCTCATCAAAATCAACAGCTACAACTTTTTCGGCACCAAGCTTTGCTGATGCTATTGACAATATTCCACTTCCACAGCCTACATCAAAAACAGTCTGTCCTGAATCTATGTATTTCTCAAGCTGCCTAATACATAATATAGTAGTTTCATGAGTGCCCGTACCAAATGCCATGCCTGGATCAAGCTCTAATATTATGTCATTATCCTCTTTTTTATATTCCTCCCAAGTAGGCTTCACTACAATCCTATCTCCTATTTTTTTAGGCTTATAGTATTTTTTCCATGCCTCTGCCCAATCCTTCTCATATACTTCTGAAGTAGTAACTTCTCCAAGACCTTTGTCTAAATTGTATAGTGGAATTTTTTCAACATTTTGCTTTATTAGCTCAATCTTATCTATTAAGTCTTCACTTTCTGGAAAGTATGCCTTTACTATTACTCCTTCATAGTTCTGCTCTAACAAGCTAGGCTCTATATAATCCCAACACTCATCACTTTTAGCATACAAAATGATATCATTCGGATCTTCAATAGATAAACCTCCTGCTCCAACATCATATAATATGCTTGAAACAGTCTCCACCGCCTCGGCTGTGGTTTTCACTTGTACTTCGATCCATTTCATATCATTCACATCTCCTATAAATAGTATTCTAAAATATTATACCCTATATGTTTGAAAAAACACAAAGGTTTATTAAAGCTGATATAATAATAACTCCATAAATATGGAGTTATTATTATCCTGAAAAGGCATCCTTAACTTTATCAAAAAAGCCTTTCTTATGCTCATAGACCTTTTCTCCACTTTCTACAGCAAATTGCTTAAGAATTTCTCTTTGCTTGTCAGTTAGTTTTGTTGGAACCTGTACAACAACCTTGACATATTGGTCTCCTCTTCCATATCCTCTTACATTAGGTATGCCTTTGCCTTTAAATTTCAATACTGTATCTGTTTGAGTCCCCTCAGGAATTATATGCTTTATTTTCTCTTCAAGAGAAGGAATCTCTATCTCTCCGCCAAGCGCAGCCTGTACAAATGATATAGGCACTTCACAGTATATATCATTTCCTTCTCTTGTGAATATTTCATGAGGCTTCACATTTATATATATATATAAGTCTCCATGAGAACCTCCTTTTTCACCAGCCTCTCCTTCTCCTCTTAGAGGGATAACTGAACCTGTATCTACACCAGCAGGTATTTTAATATTAATTTTTCTTGCTTTTCTTTCTTTTCCTGATCCAGAACATTTGCTACAAGGCTTATCAATTATCTCTCCTTGACCATTACACCTATCGCATGTACCTACTCTTACGAACTGACCAAAAGGAGTGGATTGAGCATATTTTACTTCTCCTGAACCATTACACTTAGGACATTTAATTTTGCTAGTTCCAGGCTCTGCTCCCGTACCACTGCATTTTGAACAATTTTCAGTTCTTTTAAACTCAATTTCTTTATCAACTCCAAAAACCGCTTCCTCAAACTCAATATCTAACCTATATTTAATATCAGAACCTTTTCTAGGTGCATTTCTCCTAGTACTACTAGAAAAACCACCTCCAAACATATCAAAAATATCCTCAAATATATCTCCGAAGCCTCCGAATCCTTCAAATCCTTGACTAAAGCCGCCTGCCTGACCACTTACACCTTCATGCCCAAATCTATCATATCTAGCTTTTTTATCAGGGTCGCTTAGTACCTCATAGGCTTCATTGACTTCTTTAAATTTTTGCTCAGCGTCTTTATTATCTGGATTTAAATCAGGATGATATTTTTTAGCTAATTGTCTAAAGGCTTTTTTAATTTCTTGTTCAGTAGCATTTTTATCAACGCCTAATACTTCATAGTAATCTCTTTTACTCAATGTTTCACCACCTTCTAATGGGGTATTACACTATAATTATAAACGATTATTAGTTTAATTTATTTGATACAATATGTCAATAGCCAATATAAAAGCTAAATCCCAAAGGACTTAGCTTTATATATGCTATTTGTCATCGTCTACTACTTCATAGTCAGCATCTACAACATTATCATCATGACCACTATCTTGATGAGGTTCTCCTTGAGCACCTTGCTGTGAAGCCTGTTCATATAATTTTTGAGATAGCGCATGGAACTCAGTTGTAAGTTCTTCTGTCTTTTTCTTAATATTTTCAATATCAGTTCCCTCAAGAGCTTTCTTTAACTCATCTAGTTTGCTTTGAACTTTTTCTTTTTCATCACCAGCTAGTTTTCCCTCAAGCTCTTTTAGTGTCTTTTCTGTTTGATATACTAATGAATCTGCATTGTTTCTAGCTTCTATATTTTCTTTATTCTTTCTGTCCTCTTCTGCAAATTGTTCAGCCTCTTTAACTTTTCGTTGTATCTCTTCTTCTGATAAGTTAGTAGAAGCAGTTATAGTTATCTTCTGTTCTTTTCCAGTTCCTAAATCCTTAGCGGATACATTAACGATACCATTAGCATCTATATCAAAAGTTACTTCAATTTGTGGTACTCCTCTTGGTGCTGGTGGAATTCCTGTTAACTGGAATCTTCCTAAAGTAATGTTCCCACTAGCCATTTGTCGTTCACCTTGTAGTACATGTATATCAACTGCAGTCTGATTATCAGCAGCTGTAGAGAAAACTTGACTTTTCTTTGTAGGTATAGTTGTATTTCTCTCTATAAGCTTAGTAAATACTCCACCTAAAGTTTCTATACCTAATGATAGTGGTGTTACGTCTAGTAATAGTAAATCCTTGACTTCACCACTTAAAACTCCAGCTTGAATTGCTGCTCCTAAAGCAACTACTTCATCTGGGTTAACACCTTTATGTGGTTCTTTTCCTGTTAGATTCTTAACTGCCTGCTGTACTGCAGGAATTCTAGAAGAACCACCTACAAGTATAACTTTATCTATATCTGCTGCAGATAGACCGGAATCGCTTAGAGCCTTCCTAGTAGGTACCATAGTTCTTTCTACTAGATGAGCTGTCAACTCATCAAACTTAGCTCTTGTTAAGTCCATAGTTAAATGTAATGGACCTGCTTGTGTAGCAGTTATAAATGGTAGATTTATATTAGTTGTCATTACGCTTGATAGCTCTTTCTTAGCTTTTTCAGCAGCCTCTTTTAATCTTTGAAGTGACATTTTATCATTTCTTAAATCTACACCATGTTCTTTTTTAAATTGTTCAGCCATGTAGTCTATGATTACCTGGTCAAAATCATCTCCACCAAGGTTATTATCTCCACTAGTAGCTATAACCTCAAACACTCCATCTCCTAACTCAAGTATGGAAACATCAAAAGTTCCTCCACCAAGGTCAAAAACCATTATTTTATGATGGTCTTCATCCTTATCCAGACCATAAGCTAATGATGCAGCAGTAGGCTCATTTATTATTCTTCTAACATTTAAGCCTGCTATTCTTCCTGCATCTTTTGTTGCCTGTCTTTGACTATCTGAAAAATAAGCTGGAACAGTAATAACTGCATCTGTTATTGTTTCCCCTAAATAAGCCTCGGCATCTGATTTTAGTTTTTGAAGTATCATAGCTGATATATCTTGAGGAGAATAATTTTTCCCATCTATTGTTACATTGTGGTCTTTTCCCATATATCTCTTAATTGAAGATATAGTTCTATCAGGATTTGTAACTGCTTGTCTTTTTGCTGTTTCCCCAACAAGTCTTTCTCCTTCTTTTGTAAAGGCAACTATAGAAGGAGTAGTTCTATTACCTTCAACGTTTGCGATAACAACTGGCTCTCCACCTTCCATTACTGCCACGCAAGAGTTTGTTGTTCCTAAGTCAATTCCAATAATTTTTGACATATTTATTCCTCCTTATGTAGTACTTAATTATTTTGAAACCTTAACCATACTAGGTCTTATAACTTTATCTTTCACTTTATAGCCCTTTAGAAACACTTCTGTCACTACATTTTCCTCATATTCATCACTTTCCTCTTGAGCAACTGCATGGTGAAAATTAGGGTCAAATTTTTCACCAACAGCGTTTATTTCCTCTAGCCCATTAGCCTGAAGTGATTCAATTAGTTGATTATAGACCATCTCAACCCCTTTATAAAGGTTTTCAACATTAGTCTCTTTTGTATCTACTTTAAGTGCTCTATCAAAATTGTCCATAACTGGAAGTAAGGATGCTATAATTTCTTGTGCTGCAAAATGATAAGAACTTTCCTTTTCCTTCTCTGTTCTCTTTTTAAAGTTATTAAAATCTGCTTGAAGCCTAACATATCTATTCATAAGCTCTTCGTATTCTGCTACTTTACTATTGTATTTCTCCAAAACATCTTCAACATTGATTTCTTTATCATTTTCCATTTCTTCTACATTAGCTTCAAGGTTACTATTTACTTCTTCACTTTCCAGGGTATGTGTTGCTAAATCCTCTTTAGATTTTTTCTCCATTTTCAATCCTCCATTCAAAGAACAATATTCCTATGTTCCTTCTATTCATATACTAGGTGTAAGATAAAGCTCTTACACCTTATTCATTAAAATATTTTTTCAATATTTCATTTAAGTCTAATGACAGAGATCTTACAACATTAATTGCATTAGAGTAATTCATTCTTGTAGGTCCTATTACCCCAATCTTTCCTATTGTTCTTCCATTTAGGCTATAGGTAGCTGTTATTACACTACAATTCTTTATTTCATCATAGGCATTCTCATTGCCAATTGTGATTTCAACATCATTTTGTTCTCCGCCTAGCATCATTGATAAAATATTTGGTTTATTCTCTAAAAACGAAATAAACTCCCTTGCTTTTTCAAGATCATTATATTCAGGGAAATTAAATATCTTAGTTACGCCATCTAAGAATACCCCTACTTCTGTTGTATCTTCTAATACGTGCATAATTATTGGAAAAATATCCAAAATAGATTGCTTAAATTCGTACATCTCCTTTACAAGCTTATCTAAGACTTCAGAATTAATCTCTCCAATATTATAACCCTTTAATTTATCATTCAAATAATTAGAAATTATATTTAACTGCTCAGAAGAAATATCTGAATCTGTTCTCAAAACAGTATTTTTTACTATGCCTGAATTTGTCACAATTACAACTAATATCTTAGTTTCATCTATAGGCACTAGTTGAATATGCTTTAGCTGACTTTTTTTAATTTGTGGAGCTATTGCTAGAGATGTATAATTAGTTACCTTTGAAAGAATTTTAGCAGCATTGTAGATAAGTTGGTCCACCTCTCCTATTTCCTTCACAAGCTTGCTTTTTAGGTCATGTCTTAAAATAAAGCCTAGATTACCTGATTGTAATAATCTATTCACATACAGTCTATAGCCTTTGTCTGATGGTATCCTGCCTGCGGAGGTATGTGGTTGCACTAGGTATCCAAGTTCTTCTAAATCAGACATTTCATTTCTAATAGTTGCAGAACTAACACCTAAGTCAAAATTTTTAGAAATAGTTCTAGAGCCTATAGGCTCTGCACTATCAATATAGCTTTGTATAATTGCCTGCAAAATCTTAAGTTTTCTATCATCAAGCATCATACATATCACATCCTATTTTATTGTTAGCACTCTCATTTAACGAGTGCTAATCCTCATGATTTTAAATTATCATTGTTATATTAAATTGTCAATACCTTTTTTTGCTTTGTTATGTCTATGGAATGATTTCCATAAAAACAATGTTACATAAATCTAACCCTTTTTTTGAAAGTTTTATATTTCCTTTACTTTCTTCTAATAAACCTTCTACAATAAATTTATTTATAGTTTTACCATAGACCTCGTTAATATTAGTATCAAACTTTTTTTTGAAATCCTTTGAATTGATTCCATTAATTAATCTTAGACCTAGAATTAAATATTCTGCCATCTCCATTTGACTATCTATAAATTCTTTTTCTACTAAAGCTAGGTTTTTATTGGATATTTGCTTAAAATAGATAGTCATATCTTCTGTATTACCATATCTATATTTGTTAAAGTATGAATGAGCAGATAAGCCTAATCCTATGTATGGTTCGCACTTCCAATAAATTAAATTATGCTTGCTTTCGTAGCCTTTCTTTGCAAAGTTTGATATTTCATAATGATAGTAACCCTTTTTTTCTAATAACTCAATTCCTCTATGATACATTTCTCTTTCTGTATCCTCATCAGGAAGGATCAGTTGTTTATTAATATAGCTATCATAGAATGGTGTACCTTCTTCTATTTTTAAGCTATAGTATGATATATGCTCAGGCTGTAATTGGGTAGCTAGTTCAGTTGTTCTGATAGAGTCTTCTAGAGTTTGTTCGGGAAGATTAAACATAAGATCAAAGCTAATGTTATTAAAGTCATATTTTCTAATTAGATTATAGGTATTGATAAAGTCTTCTACTGTGTGTATTCTTCCTATTTTCTTTAACATAGAATCATTCAAAGATTGAACACCTATACTAATTCTATTTATTCCAGCAGTTTTATAAATTTGCAGCTTATTTTCATCTAAAGTTTTTGGATTTGCTTCAATTGTTATTTCTGCTACTTTACTTGCATTTGTTTTCTTATAGATATGTTCAATTATTTCATATATGAATTTTCCATCAATTATAGTTGGAGTACCGCCACCTATAAATATTGTACTTACATTGTAATCTTTAAGAGCCTCTTCATATAAATCAATTTCTTTTTTTATATATGAAACGTATTCTTCTGCTCTATCTATCATCTTAGGAAAAGAACAAAAGTCGCAATAGTAGCATTTACTGTGGCAAAAAGGAATATGAATATATATTCCAACATCTTTCATAAATAACACTCCCTTATATATTTAGAAGCTAAGGAAATTTTCCTTAGCTTCATTCTATGAAAATTATAGAAATACACACTCACGGTTTCGGACATGAATAATTCTATAGCTCATTACGATAAAAAATCCTACAACTTGCAAACTCGCTTCGCTCAAACAGTGCAAGTTGCTTAACGGATTTTTAATCTACATTCGCTAAGAATTATAGTCATGTCCTGCAAATGTTCGCTTAGTATTTCTATAATTTTCTATATTCTTATTTCTCATCATATTTTAACACAGCTAAAAACGCCTCTTGTGGTACTTCTACGCTACCAATCTGTCTCATTCTCTTCTTTCCTTCTTTTTGCTTCTCTAGTAGCTTTTTCTTTCTAGAAATATCCCCACCATAGCATTTAGCTAACACGTCTTTTCTAAGAGCTTTTACAGTTTCTCTTGCAATAATTTTCCCACCAATAGCAGCTTGAATAGGTACTGCAAACTGATGCCTTGGTATTACATCCTTTAGTTTTTCTGCAATCATTCTACCTCTCTCATATGATTTGTCCTTATGCGCAATGATTGAAAAGGCGTCAACTAATTCTCCATTTATTAGAATATCAAGCTTAACAAGCTCTGATTGCTTGTATCCTTTTAAATCATAATCAAGGGAGGCATATCCTCTTGTCTTTGATTTTAGAGCATCAAAGAAATCATAAATAACTTCATTTAAAGGTAGTTCATAGTGCATCACTACTCTAGTTTGTTCTAAATATTCCATGTTTTTAAAAACTCCACGTCTATTTTGACATAACTCCATAATAGCGCCAACATAATCGGTGGGAGTCATAATAGTTACATCTACTATTGGTTCTTCCATATATTCTATTTCAGTTGTATCTGGAAGATTTGTAGGATTCTGAAGTTCTAACATTTCTCCACTTTTCTTCTTTACTTTATAAATAACGCTAGGAGCTGTAGTTACCATATTCAAGTCAAATTCTCTCTCTAATCTTTCCTGAATAATCTCCATATGAAGAAGTCCAAGGAAGCCACATCTAAAACCAAACCCTAAAGCAACTGATGTTTCAGGCTCAAATACTAAAGCAGCATCATTTACCTGAAGCTTTTCTAACGCCTCTCTAACACTATTATAGTCTTCACCTTCAGCTGGATAAATACCGCAGTAAACCATTGGGGTTACCTTTTTATATCCTGGAAGTGGTTTTTCTGTAGGTCTTAAGGCTTCGGTAATTGTGTCCCCTACTCGAGCATCCTTTACATTTTTTATACTAGCAGCAATATAACCTACATCACCTGCAGCTAATTCTTTTACCGGAGTATGTTTGGGTGCAAATATACCTACCTCAGTAACTTCAAATTTTTTATTTGTTGACATCATTTTAATTTCCATACCAGGTCTTATTACGCCATCCATTACTCTTAT
Source organism: Proteiniborus sp. DW1 (assembly GCF_900095305.1). Classification (NCBI taxonomy): domain Bacteria; kingdom Bacillati; phylum Bacillota; class Clostridia; order Eubacteriales; genus Proteiniborus; species Proteiniborus sp. DW1. The sequence continues at coordinate 11,886 of NZ_FMDO01000040.1, forward strand.
CATAGCTATAACACCCTTATAGCTATCATAATAGGAATCAAAAATAAGGGCCTTTAAAGGAGCCTTTATATCTCCTTCAGGAGCAGGTATTTTTTCCACAATACTTTCAAGAACATCCTCTATGTTTAAGCCATCTTTTGCTGATATAAGTGGAGCACTTTCACAGTCAAGTCCTATAACATCTTCAATCTCTTTTTTTATCTCATCAGGTCTTGCACTTGGTAAATCAATTTTATTGATAACAGGTACTATTTCTAGATTTTGATCTAAGGCTAAGTAAACATTGGCTAATGTCTGAGCTTCAATTCCTTGTGCAGCATCGACTACAAGCACTGCTCCTTCGCATGCTGCTAAGCTTCTAGAAACCTCATAATTAAAGTCCACATGTCCTGGAGTATCTATAAGATTAAATATATACTCATTTCCATCCTTTGCTTTATACACAAGTCTTATAGTTTGTAGCTTAATTGTTATTCCTCTTTCTCTTTCTAAGTCCATATTATCAAGAAGCTGGTTTTGCATCTCTCTTGAAGTAAGTAATCCTGTTTTTTCAATTAATCTATCTGCCAAAGTTGATTTGCCATGATCAATATGAGCTATTATAGAAAAATTTCTAATTCTTTTTTGTCTATCGTCCATATACTATCCTCCTCATTTACAGGGAAAAATACCTTTTACAATTATAACACAGGTTAATAACTGATAAAAGACCAGAATTTAATTTACCTGGTCTTTATTTTTATCCAAATCTTATCCAAATAATTGTCTGCTAGTTTAACAAAATCCTCCATAATTTTCTTAACATAGTCTATTTTATCATCTATTTCTTTTTTATCAACCAAATAATCTGTTCCTAGCAAATGAACTTTATAGAAGTTATCATTATAACTGAAAAAATAAAGCTGTTTATCTTGGATATTCATCATATCCCTAACAGCTTTGTCTACTGTATCTAAACCAAATACAAAAATTATAATAGATAAAATAAGAATGACTGTCTTTATTCTTCTTTGTCTTTTATGAATTTTACTCTTTTGATATCTTTCAACTCTACTTTCCAAAATAATCACCAATGTATATTATTAGCAATTATTTGGTCTTTTATCCCTATTTGTAAAGAGAGCCAAATCTATTATCAAAAGGAAAATATCTGTATGTGGCCTTTCCTTTTATAGCGCTTATAGGTATAAGCCCTAAGTACCTACTATCTTTACTTGCACCTTTGTTTCTATTATCTCCTAAAACAAATAAATATCCCTTTTCTACCCTCCACGAACTGTTTTCATAGCTATAAGTATACGCATCCTCAGATATATAGTTCTCTTTATAAGGCTCTCCATTTACATAAACTTTGCCATCAATTATCTCAACTGTATCTCCTTCTATTCCTATAACTCTTTTTATGTAATCCTTATCTGGATCATCAGGAGCTTCAAGAACTACAATATCTCCGCGTTTAGGTTGGCTAATTTTATAAATTATTTTGTTTGTAAACAGCCTGTCTCGTTCATGTAATGTAGGGTACATTGAATATCCAAGAACATAGGTTGTATTAAACAAAAAGGTTTTAACTAATACTGCAATTACTACAGCAAAGGCTATACTCTTTAACCATTCTAATATTTCTTTTCTAATATTGTTTTTTTGTTCTTGTTTCATGTTCTTCTCTTCTTGTTCTACGTTCTTATGTTCATTCATCATGTCTTTTACCTCCTTAGGCAAAATTCCTAAGAACAATTATAACATTAATTTATATAAAAAAATAGTTTTGTAAAGAATTTTAATCTTGTTTTTCTATACCTTCTATAACCTTATGTAAAATTTCTCCAATATACTTGGCAGATTCTCGTGCTTCTTCTATGGTATTTAAGTTACTACCTACTTCTAGCAATGCACAGTAATCACTTAAATATTGATTAAATTTTCCGCTTTGTTTTATAATAATTCCTTTGAACAATCCTGGGTACATACTTTCAGAAGTATGTCTTATATAATTTGCAAATTTTATAAGCTGTTCCTTATTTGGGTTGCTTGGACCTATGACTAAAGAAAAGGTTGCGACACTTTTCCCATCTATAGTGACTCTAGCGGCCTTCTGAGCTTTACTTAAGGCTGTAGGGATTTCTGTCTCTATTCCATCCCTATGAATATCTAATATTACTTTGATACTACTATTCTTACTCAATTCTTCTTTTACTGTAGCTAGAGAATTATTATAGGATTTATTATAAGAAGGTATATCATGATATTTATCTACCCATTTTAATTTATGCCCTTTTTCCTCAAGTACCTTTGCAATTATTTCTCCTACTGCTAGCACATTATATTCTCTATTTTCACTATGGAATCTATCTGTAGTAATTGGCAAATAAGCTTCTGTTCCATGAGTATGATATATTAGAATATACGGATTTTCATGGTCTAAGCTTACACTTTTTGGAGTCTCAATATATAGTTTATCGTCATGTTTTTTCCCCATAAGTTCTAGTTCTTGATTAAGCTCATCTCTTTCTGTTGGATCCTCAACAAATATTATGTCACTAAGCACGATATACCCCTCTAACTCTTGTATTTTTTCACTTTCTACATTATCTGATTTCCATGAATACGTGTCGTTAAATGCATTTACAATAGCAGGAAGATGAGGCTTTATGTAAAAGTTAGGCTTAAGTACGACTGCTAGTCTACTAAAAAGGCTGTTTTTAAAAGGCTCTAGTTTTGTTTCAACGTACTCCATTTCATATGCCGCTTTCATATAAGAGCTTGAATTAAGTAATATTCTTAAAAAAAAGTCACTTTCTATTATATCCTTTTCTGATTTAATCTCTTCTATATTTGTTTCGTTTTCAATTTTAACTTCATTTAATGGTAATACGCCTTTATCTTCGTTTGTTGTTATTGAATTAAATACTGATACTACTTTCTCTTCATCAATACTATCTTTATCAACCATAGATGCTTTCTTAATATATGATAATTTTTTAATTACGTTTGCACCAAGAAATAAATTTGATAAGCATAATATAGCTACTATTACATATGTAATTCCTTTATTAAAATTCTCGTTTCTCATCATCTCTAACAACTCCTTCAACTCCTTAAGTGAAAATGTTATATGAAATTATATTCTATATAGTTTGCTATTATGAATATTGTTAGAAAGCATATTGTCGAAATCTATAATTTTGTACAAGCTGATTTTACAGAGGCTAAACAAAAAACCCTATAGTTTTTATAGGGCTTTAAGTAAAAATTATCCGTTAATATATTAATTTATGTATCTATTCACATCTTTCAAATCAATTCCATGATGTAAGGCAATATTTATTCCATTGGCAACTATTAATGATAAATTATTTATAAGCTCATCTATTTCTTTTGGAGTCACTACAACATTGGGCATATAAGGAGTTAAGACCTCCTTAATTAGTTGATATTTGTCTTGAGATTCCATTTCTTCAAGCATAGCATAAAAACTAGTACCTTTATCAGCTTGATTTTTTAGTTCTGCAATTATTAATTCCATTGTGTCATTTATCATAGTAGCAGCATCAACTACAGTAGGAATTCCTATGGCGTATACAGGTACACCTAAGAATTCTTTATTCAATGCTTTTCGTGCATTACCTATGCCTGAACCTGGGCTTATGCCTGCATCAGTTATTTGAATAGTTGTACTAACTCTTTCCATTTTTCTAGAAGCTAGTGCATCTATGGCAATAACAATATCTGGATTGATTTTTTCTACAATTCCTTTAATCGTTTCACTTGTCTCTATACCTGTTATTCCCATGACCCCAGGAGAAATAGCAGATACATTTGTCATATCTTCATCTTCTGTCTTATTATAGGCTTCAAAAAGATGCCTAGTAACATATACCTTATCTATAACCTTAGGCCCTAATGCATCTGGAGTGATATTCCAATTACCTAATCCTACTATTAATGATTTAGTCTGTTTATTTGGGTTAATTATATTTCTTAGCTCCTTTGCCACTGCTTGACTGATTTCATCCTTTAAATCTTGATCGGCATTTTTCAAAGCTGGCACATCAATAGTAATATAAGTTCCAACTGGTTTTCCTAATTTTCTTTCTCCACTCTCATTTAAGATTTTAACTCTGGTAACATAATAGTTTTCTTTTTCCTCCTTTTCTATTTGAACATCTTTTGTGTCACTCTTGTTTTTCTGTTCAAATATTTCTCTTGCCTCAATGGCTAAGTCTGTTCTTACTTGAAACATTATTTTCACCTCCATGAATTTTCCATTGATTATTTATATATTTTTATATATAATATATACTTGCACTAGTTGGTTGTATTTATACTTTCTAGAATATCGAATAATTTGTATATAAATTGGTTATAAAAGAAATAGCATATTTTTCTTGCAATTTCCTTTTCTTCATGGTAAAATTACTTTTGTTAAGGCTTTCGAAGGGGGTGAACCTGTTGGCAAATATTAAATCTGCTAAAAAGAGAATAGAAGTTATCAAAGTTAAAACTGCTTTAAATAAGTCTAGAAAATCTGAAATTAAGACATATATTGCTAAATTCAATAAAGCTGTTGAGAGCGGAGACTTAGATTCAGCAAAATCTTTACTTAAATTGGTAGAGAAGAAATTGTATAGAGCAGCTGCTAAAAATACTATCCATAAAAATGCTGCAGCTAGAAAAGTAAGTCGTTTGACAAAAAAGTTAAATGAGGCTGTGTAGTTACCATATTACACAGTAACTTAATAAATAAAAGAACTTCGGGCCAAGCCCGAAGTATTTTAATTTTTTGCCGATTATGAAAGATTAAATATTTTCTTTAGTTCTTCATATTTTTTGTGAGTTATTAACGCATCATTTTCTATATCTTTAAAGTGAACTACATAGGTCCATCTTCCATAGGGTGATATCTTAATTATTTTTGATGTATTTATTAAGTATGACTTATGACATCTAAAAAAATTAAGCTTTCCTATACGTCTTTCAATATCGCTTAATCCTTCAGAAGTATTATACTTATTATCAGGTGTATATATGACAGTACTTTTTCCCTCTCTTTGGATTAGTACTATACTGTCCATATCAATAAAATTAACTCCATCCTTATTTTTTATAATTAGTTTATCTGATATAGATTGTTGATATACTACTTTTTCTTGACCTTTATCTTTAGGATCTGACATTATTTCCTTAACTCTATTTAAGGTCTTAATAATTCTATCTACTTTAAAAGGCTTTGTTATATAATCAAAGGCATATACTTCAAAGGCATCTGGCATATAACTAGGATGAGCCGTTGCAAAAACTATCATTTTCTTTGGATCTATATCAGATATAAGTTTGGCACATTCAATACCATCTAACTTTGGCATCTCTATATCTAAGAAGATCAACTGAGGGTCTAGCTCTTCAACTAACGATAGAGCTAAACTACCATCCTCAGCCTCTCCAACTACCTGAAACCCCTCGATTCTTTCTATTATTTTTCTTAGCACAAGCCTCATGCCACTTTCATCATCTGCTATTAATACTTTTATGCACATTGTACATCAATCCCTTTCTTCCCTTTGGATGCCCAAGGATTTCAGACATGATAATTCCATCTAATAAGCTCTTCTTTGTTAATTCTAAAGAGTATTTTTTTGCTGAGTTTATTTTGTTTTCCTCTGCTTCTTTTTTACAATCATTAAACTCAAAGTCTTTCATTATACCAACTCCGCTCCCTAATATTAGTCATCAGACTTATCTGCCTTTCCAATGTTCGATATAGACTCCCTCATATCTGTATCTGCCATAATGTTTCTCATATTGTAATAATCCATCACACCAATTTTCCCCTCAGTTAATGCTCTTGCCATAGCCTTTGGCACTTCTGCTTCTGCTTCAACTACCTTAGCTCTCGCTTCTTGTACTGCAGCTACCATTTCCTGTTCTTTTGCTACAGCCATTGCCCTTCGCACTTCAGCCTTTGCTTGAGCTATGTGTTTATCTGCTTCAGCTTGATCAATTTGTAGCTTAGCTCCTACATTTCTTCCAACGTCAACATCTGCAATATCTATTGATAATATTTCAAAGGCTGTACCTGCATCTAACCCTTTCTCTAATACTGTTTTAGATATTAGATCTGGATTTTCCAAGACCTCCTCATGAGTTATAACTGAGCCTATGGTAGTTACAATTCCTTCTCCAACACGTGCAATGATAGTTTCTTCTCCTGCTCCACCAATTAGCTTATCTATACTTGCTCTAACAGTAACTCTTGCCTTTACTATAAGTTCTATACCATTCTTAGCAATAGATGCTATATTAGGCGTTTCTATGACCTTAGGCTTTACAGACATCTGTACAGCTTCAAATACATCTCTACCCGCTAAATCAATTGCTGTTGCTCTTTCAAACTCTAAAGGTATATTTGCTCTTTCAGCAGCTATTAAAGCATTCACTACACTATCAATGTTTCCACCTGCAAGGTAATGAGCCTCTAGTTGATCGCTTGTAATATTTAGTCCTGCTTTTCTACTCTTTACAAGAGTTGTTACTACTCTATGTGGACTTACCCTTCTTAATCTCATGCCCACTAAAGTAAATATACTAATCTTTACATTTGCTGCAGCAGCTGATATCCAAAGCCCAACAGGAATAAAGCTAAAAAATAAAGCCAATACAATAATAATCACTGCAATAATAATAATTAATGCTATTGTTGACATAGTATCCCCCTCCTAATTGTAATTTCAGTTCCTTATTTGTCTAACAACTATTTTTCGACCTTCAACCTTAGTGACTTTTACCAATGTATCCTTTGGTATAAAATCTCCTTCTGAGATTACATCAAGCTTTACTCCATCAAAGTCAACTGTACCAGCTGGTCTTAGAACAGTTAACGTGGTACCTACTTTATCTAAAAAATACTGCATATCATTTGTACCTATATATCCTTCATCTTTGCTAATTGAGGTAGATAATATTATTTTATTTGGAAGTCTACCTTTACTAACAGATCTTATGAGTATAGATGTAAGCACCCCTAATATTGCTAGAATTATTATTATTAAAATCAAAGCTTCAAGCAATGTTTTAGCTGTTACTATGACACCAGCAATTAGAAAAATAATTCCTAATATGCCTGAGACTCCAAATCCTGGAACGAAAACCTCTATAATCATAAGTAAAAATCCTAAGCCGAAAAATATAACAGATAATATACCTATACTTTGGACTAATTCTGCCATTACCATATGTTCACTCCCTTCCGATGATTATTAGATAATTTTATATTATATCTATAATATCTATATATAAATACATATTTAATAAACAATACATTTAGAGGTCTCATATGTCGCTTTCATCAGCTATTATTCAGATGGAATATAGACACTAAAGGTTGTCACGCTTTGATTGCTATCTACAGTTATCTTTCCATTATATTTTTGTGTTATTTTCTTAGTTATTGCTAGCCCCATACCCTCTCCTCTATTTCTTTTAGTTGTATAGCCCGGCTCAAAAATACTATCCAGCATCTCTTTAGGGATTGATTTTCCACTATTCCTAATAGTAAAAACATAATTTGAATCTATTTCAACTATTTCAATATTAATAAATCCTTTTTCCTTTGACTCTTTTACGGCATCAATGGCATTATCGATTAAGTTTCCAAGAACTCTACACATTTCCCAATCAGGAACTATTAGGTTTTCAAGTCTTGTATCAATATGTAGTTCTACTAAAATATCTTTATTCTCACAGTCTACTAATTTAGCTTGTAAAAGTGCATTTATAGCTGCATTTGAAGTTTTTAGTGACCTATTTACCTTTATGATATCTTTATATACAGTCTCAATATAGTTAGAAGCTTCAGTATATTCATTTAATTCGATTAAGCTATAAACAACTTGTAGATGATTTAAGAAATCATGCCGTTGGGCACGTAATACATTATTAAGTTCTGATATATTTTGTAAGGATATACTTTTCATATTGTTTTGCAGACTTAGATCTCTTACCACCCTTATATCCTTCAAAACGAGAAAATTATTAATTAGAGAAATAGACACTAAACTAATTAGGAGCAAATCAAAGCTATTAATAGGCAAAAAACTTAGATTGTCTCTTAACAAATACACGGTTATTAGACCAGTTACTAAAATCACCTGTATCAAGTTAATAACGACAATAATTCTAATGGCCTTATTAGCATAGATGTTAAAATTTTTATTCATAAAAATTCCCCATTCATTTAATATAAGTTACTTATTTCAGATATGAACATTTCAACTGCTAAACTCCACTCCATCTTGCCTGTTTTAATAGTTCTATCAACATCAAGAGCTTTTTCTAGTATAGTATTGAGATTTGTAGAAGAAAAATTTTTTGTTTGCATTAATAGCTTTTTTACTACAAAGGTAGGGACATTAATTTTTTGAGATATATCGCCTTGGCTATACCCCTTTTCTCCATAAAGCTTCGTTAGCATCAACAGTCTCAGTTGCCTAATTATCATGTGAAAAATCAACTGAATAGGTTCATTGTCTAAAATCATATCATTAAATATAGATAAGGCTTCATCAACCTTTTTCTCTCCTATTGCATCTACTAGTGCAAAAACATTATTTTGAAGCGACTTGACTACTCCTTTTTCAATATCTTCTTTTTCTACAATTTTTCTTTGCCCGAGATAACTACAAATTTTGTTAATTTCATTTTCAAGATCATACAATGTACGCTCATTATTGGAATCGTAATATCCAGCTTGGTGCAAAAAAAACTGAATATCTATATTTGAAATACTTTTTTTATTTCTAGAAAAAACACTTTGAGTCCACTTTATTAATTCAGCATCTCTTAGCTTTAATAACTGTACTATTTCACCATTTTGCTTAATAATCTTAATCACTTTTTTTCTATTATCAATTTTAACTTCATTTAAAACAAACAGCAAACAAGTAGATGAATTAAGTTTCCCCAAATAGTTGCATAGCTCATCTTCATCTAAGTTATTGGTTTCTTTCTTAGTAGTAAATAAGGGAAGATCTTCTACCACAACTATTTTCTTATCAGACATAAATGGTAATGTTTCACATGCATTTATTATTTTATCTGTAGTTGTCTCTTTTCCATCAATATAAATCATATTAAGCGATTCAAAAGCTACGTCAATATATTTTTGCTTGATATTAGATATTATATAATCCTTCAAATACATCTCATTTCCATATAAAAGATAAACATTTTTGAGTTCATCATTTTTAATATCTTTTAGCATCTCCTTATAGTCCATCTGACGCACTCCTTTATCAATTCTCTTTTGAAAGCTATACCAATTGCTTAAGACTTGCAAATACCAATACAGCACTTTAATTGTAATTCTTCTGGTGTAGAATAGCAGTCAATATAAATAATACATAAGAAAACTGAAATTCCTATATAAATAATCATATACAACAACTCATACCTATACTTTTCTATTATATCATTAAATGTAACTTTATCTGTGATATATGTATATATTTCTATGCCTTCTTTATCTATTTTAAATCTTATCAAACCATTTTCATCATTTCTAAATATTTGTGTCCCTATCTGTCTATATCTTTCTAATACTTCATCATTGGGATGGCCAAAGTTATTTTTACCTACCTGAATTACTGCATAAGAAGGCTTTATTTTATTTACTAGCTCTGAGGTAGATGATGTAGAACTCCCATGGTGCGGAACTTTAATGACATCTATTTTATTTATTCTATTATCATTAACCATCCTGTATTCTACTTCCTTTTCAATATCACCAGTAAAGAATATACTCTTACCATAAGATTTTAGAATTAAAGCTAAGGACAGGTTATTTTCATTTTCAATATTATCAGCTGACACGTTATAAAGTGGATTTAAAACTTCTATTTTATTATAATTATCTATATGAATTAAATCACCTTCTGATATTTTATTGACTTTAATGTTATACTTATTTGCACTATACATGATTTCCTTGTATAGATAGTTTTTATTGTCCTCATATCCGATAAAAATATTGTCAATCCTTATATTATTTATAAGAGGAATCACTCCTTCAGCATGGTCCTCATGGAAGTGGGTTATAAAAATTGCATCTAATTTATTTATACCTTTCTTAAGCAAATATGGCAGTACTATTCTTTCCCCTACATCAAAATCTCCAAATATATTTCCTCCAGCATCTATAAGAAATACTTTGTCTCTTGTAGAGACAAGACAGCTATCTCCTTGTCCGACATCTATAAATTCTAGGGTTGTTTCACTAATAGTTATGAAAGAAACAAAACTTACTATAGAAACAATAATCAAATAATAGTAAATAAGTAGATTTATCTTAGGCTTAAACACATCTATCTTTATTATTCTAAGACAAATAAATATCATAAGATAGTAACATAGAATGTATCCAATCCCTAAAGATGGTAACGATATGTTAAGAAAAGAAAAATTATAGAATATATCTATTATCAAGTTAGTAAAATCTAAAATAACATTTAATAAAAAACCTAATAGTATAGATAAATTAATAGATACTAAAGACATTAATATTAGTACAAGACATAATATTAAAGAAAATGAGAATATAGGTATTAGTATTAGATTTGAAATTAACGACATTACTGCGTACGAGTTAAAGTGATATGCTAAAACCGGAAGCAAACCTATTTGCACAGCAAATAATGTAGACAATAACTTGGCTCCCTTTTTACTATATATAGATATAAGCCATTTGATTCTAGGAGTAAGTATGATAATAGAAGCTGTTGCAACAAAAGACAATTGAAATCCAACATCATATATCCAAAGTGGTTTTATAAGTAATAGAAGAAAAGCAGCAAGTGACAATGTATTAATAGAATCATATCGTCTATAAACTAATGAAGATAACGATAGTAAGCTAAACATTATAGATGACCTTAGTACAGATGCCGGAAAACCAATCAAATATCCATAGCTCCAGATTATAATTAAAGCAACAACAATTGATTTTCTCTTATCAATACTCAACAACCTCAAAGCTTTTGATATAAACATATATATAATTCCTATATGCAAGCCAGACACAGCTAATATATGGGATAAGCCTAATTCTCTAAATCTTGTCCCAGTTTCATCATCTAAAAAACTACTATCTCCCAATACTATAGAGTTCATTATATTGCTGTTTTTTTCATTTAAAGTAGTATCTAAGATTCCTTTGATTCTTTCTTTAAATTTAACTCTTAGAAGCATGCCGTGACTAAGCTCACCTTTAGATATAATATCTACATATGTACTATTTGCATTTAAAGTTGTATATATTTTTTTCGTTTGTAAATAAAGTCTGTAGTTAAACAAGCCAGGATTTGTATTTTCTTTTGGCAGTAAAAGAACACCTCTAATTCTTACTTCATCATTTAAATCAAGTACTTGTCTATCATAATAGTTAAGAAGCATTTTTTCTTCTATCCTATAGACCTTATCAGCATACATAAGCTTTTCTACTTTTACTACATATGTACTCTTAGTTTCACTAAATATGGTTTTACTTTGTACAACTCCTTCTAGTACTATTTCCTTATCAACAAAATAAGCTAATTCGCTTTGTAAACTATTTGTAGTCATTATGATGCCAAGAAATAGGAACAAAAAAAATAACAATAAAGTATAGCCTCTATTTAAAAAGTACGAAATCAATAGTCCTAACATTAATAAAGCTATTATTAAAGTTATTAAGTTTGTATTTATGTCCATACTGACTGAAATGCATATTCCTATAATAAATGGGATGATCAATATAAAAAACAACCTTTTCATAATAACTCCTATCCCCATTATTTTGTTAAACTACTATTTTAGTATATTATAGCATAATAAATAAATCTAGAAAAAAAGAACTCACTTATTTGAAGGCCACTAAAAAGTTATGTATCTCTCTTGTCGTCTAAGATTTAGCCTAAGAACCTCATGTTTGGTAAGTATGAGTTCTTCGCTAACTCTAGTATAACAAAATAATACTTTTTAGTGGCCTCTCAACATATGAGCTCTTGAATCTACTATTGATTTCCTAAAGTGGCTACCATTACAGCTTTTATAGTATGCACTCTATTTTCAGCTTCATCAAATACAACTGAGTGTTTGCTTTCAAAGACTTCATCTGTAACTTCCATAGCTGTTAATCCATATTTTTCATATATTTCTAAGCCAACTGAAGTTTTCAAATCATGAAATGCTGGTAAACAGTGTAAGAATAACACATTTTCATCAGCTTTTTTTATCATATCCATATTCACTTGATATGCTTTTAAAAGCCTAATTCTTTCCTCAAAGTGTTCTTCTTCACCCATAGATACCCAAACATCTGTATAGATAACATCTACAGCCTTCACTCCATCATCAACTGAATCTGTAATAGTTATACTAGCACCTGTTTCCTTTGCAATTTCTCTTGCAGTATTTACTATCTCATCTTCTGGGAATAATTCCTTTGGAGAAACTATTCTCATATCCATTCCCATTTTAGCCCCACCAATTAATAGTGAGTTTGCCATGTTATTTCTTCCATCTCCTACATATGCAAACTTAATCCCTTTCAAATATCCTTTATGCTCTTTTATAGTTAAAAAGTCTGCTAAAATTTGCGTTGGATGATATTTATCAGTTAGTCCATTCCATACAGGAACTCCTGAATATTCTGCTAGTTCTTCTACCGTTTCGTGTTTAAATCCTCTAAACTCTATACCATCAAACATCCTGCCTAAAACTCTTGCAGTATCTGCGACCGATTCCTTTTTGCCTAGCTGAATATCTCCCTTACCCAAATACTCTGCATGTGCTCCCTCATCAACTGCTGCTACAGTAAATGCACATCTTGTTCTAGTAGAAGGTTTTTCAAATATTAATGCAATATTTTTACCTTCTAAGTTTCTTGGTTTGATTCCAGCATATTTTAGTCTTTTCAAATCAGCTGCTAAATCGATTAGATATTCAATTTCCTTTGGCGAAAAATCTCTGAGTGTTAAAAAATGTCTTCCCTTTAAATTAAATGCCATTAAAATTCCCCCTTTTATTTTATTATAAATTTCTCCTCATCAAAGGCATGCTCATACATCTCGGACCTCCACGTCCCCTTGAAAGCTCTGAACATGACATAACATGAGTCTTAATCCCATGTTCCTCTAAAATCCTATTAGTGACATAATTTCTAGCATATACAACTACTTCCCCAGGTGCTATGGCTAGAGTATTAGAGCCATCATTCCATTGCTCCCTCGCAGCATCTATCGTATTGCCGCCAGCGCATCGAATTAAAGTCACTTTATCTAACTCAAGATATTTTTTTAAAATTTGCTCTAGGGATAATTCTTCTTTTTCTATAGATAATTCTCCTTGAAATCTATTACTTTTCTTAATAGAATAAACCGTTAAGTTATTTTCAGCTTCAGGGTGAATCGTAAACTTTTCATAATCAACCATTGTAAATACAGTATCAAGATGCATAAAAGCTCTTTTCTTTGGGATATCAAAGGCAAGGATTGTTTCGAAGTGTTCATCAGAGTATAGTACTCTTTCAGAGAATTTTTCAATTGCTGCTGCGTCTGTTCTAGCAGAAATACCTACAGCTATGACCTTAGGGTTAAATACTATAATATCCCCTCCCTCAAGTGCATACATTTCCTTTCTGTCAAACCACACTGGAACCTCTAAATCCTTGAACCTAGGATGATTTTCAAAAATATATTTAGCAAATATAGTTTCTCTGTTTCTCACATCTGTCTTCATACGGTTCAGTGTTATTCCATGTCCTATTGTGGCAAAGGGATCCCTTGTAAAGTATAGATTTGGCATAGGATCTAAAACAAAAGGATATCTAGTATCAGTTAAATCCATAAGAGATTTATTAATCAACTTTGGTATTTCATCTTTTCTAATTCCTGCCATAAGTTTGTCTATAAGTTCTCTATCATCAAATTGTTGAAAATATTCTTTAAGAACTTCCCTAGTACCTCTACCTACTACATTTCCTTCCGCTAAAAACTCATCTATAAACTTATTTCTAACGTCTGAATCAGCTATAGCCTCTGCTGATAGGTCCTCTAAGTATAGGACTTCTACTCCATTTCCCCGTAGAATATCTGCAAAATTATCATGTTCCCTTCTAGCTAAGTCTAAATAGGGAATATCATCAAACAATAATCTCTCAAGGTAATCTGGAACTAGATTTTCGAGCTCCTTTCCTGGACGATGTAACAATACTGTTTCTAGCTTTCCAATATCCGAATACACGTTGAGCCCCTTTTTCTTATCCTTTACCATATTCCCACCTCCTCTATGCAATTACTATGCATATCTTTTAAAAATTGCAAGTGTCTAATTCTTATATTAAATTGATTATATTAACATATTCACTATTTTGTCAATTCCTTCAATTCCTATAAATATGCAAAATGTGCATATTTATTCAAAAAGGAAGATTTCTCAGAAAAATCTCTAAATAAATCGGTGATAAAATCTAGCTTAGGAAAATGTTTTCCCGAGCTTAACTTAAAATCTTAAATAAATATACATGAAAAAAAATTATTATCTATTTTAGTCGAAATATTCTGATATATTAAGAAAAATTAAAAAATTAAGCTCTAGTTCAATCTAGAGCTTAATTGCTTAGTTACATTTGCTTTTTTAAGAGCTAACACAATTGGAAAAGCTATCAATGCCCCACCAATAAATTGAATTATATTTGCAGGTACACTAAATATAGGTATTATCATGTTTCCCTTTAATATTCCACCTGCTACATAATAGGCGGCTACCATCCAAAGACCTGACAATGTCATCCCCATTAAACTATTCATACTAAACAGTTCCCTGTCTCTTTTCCTAAGAAATATGGATAATAAAACTATAAATATAGGAATAATTATAATAGCTGACATAAGTGCTAATTGAACGCTGTTTATCAAAGCTTGTAGATTCTCAGTTCCAGCTAAACGAAGGCTATCAACAAGAAAACTGGCTATTTCTGAGTTTATAATATTATTTGAAATGTTAGATAACGTTAGATATAGGAATACTGCTAATACAAACCATCCCACCCCAATGACATAGCTTAAAACATTTCTGAGGACCTTAAGTTTATCATTCTTTACCTCATGTGCCATAAGTCCAACAATAGCTCCCATAATTCCCTTAATTATCAATGTGGGAACTGCCCAATGTGTATATCCTAAAAACAAATCTGCCATAGCAGAACCTACACCACCTGCAAATAGTCCATATTTCCATCCCAATAAAATTGAAGTGACAAAAATCATACTATCCCCAGTATGTATGTAACCTTCAGTAAAAGGAACGGGAATCTGTGGAATTATAGCTGTAGTTGCAAACACTAATGAAGTCATTAATCCACCATAGGTTAGTTTTTTTACATTATACTTGTTCATTTTTACGCCTCCCCGATATAATTGTTACTGTGTTAATTTAATTATAGCACAAGTGTATCGGTTATCAAGGGAGTAGTTTTTAAATTGTATCGGTTCATTTTCCTTTGCTAATTTCATAAATATTTTTCTTAGCTCTCAAACATTCTTCAATATCCTCTTCTGTAGGCTCTTTTCTACCATATCTATAATCGTTATAAACTTTTGTCAAATCATAAATTCCAGTGTTAATATATTTAGTATTCTCTAGTAAAGATAGATATTCATTTGGAGTGTGATGATTCTTAAACTCATGTCCTTCTCCTCTAAGAGTTAAAATTGTATCTATATAAATTCGCCTTATGATATGAAGATTTAGAACACTACTATTTTCTAAAAATAATTCAGATATTTTTGCAAAGATTTTTCTAAAAGACTTTTTCATTTTTATTGGAATATCTTTATATGATAAAATAAATTCCTTTTCTTCTTCTTCATCCTCCAAATTACTGTATAAAACTTTGTTTTTAATTGCCTTAATCAAATAAAAAAGTATTACATAGATAATTAAACCCACGACTAACAATTTAACTATAGAAAATGCTCTGTCTATAATAACTTGATTTTTTGATGATAAAGTCTCATTAGCTATTTTTTCTATTTCCTCAGGTGTCTTACCAACATTTAATTGCTTTAATCTAGATAAATCAGATTTTTTAAATATTAACTCTACAAGTTTTGTAATAAGAAGTACAATAGGATAAAGTACAACTTCTACAGCTTTTTGGATGACAACTCCAAATCCTTTAAAAATGTTGCTAAAAAAAATCCTCTCCCATAATCCAAAAAAACCTGTTAGGGTGAACACTAAGAAAATTGAAACCATTAAATAAGAAATTAGATTCACTATTCTCATATTTTGGTTTTTGTTTATTGAATTTACTTTTTTATTATTATATACGCTTTCAAGATTTAGCAATGCAAAATGAGATAATGTTGCTCCTACATATATAGGAAAAAATGACTTCAATCTTGTTGTAGTAGCACTGTATCCATTTGTTATGTTCAATATAAAAACAACAAACAGATACAATAAAAGACTAATAATAAATATATTCTTAGTTGACTGAAAATCTCTCTTATCAGTGATGCTTAATATGCTTTTATACCAAATAATTAGATACATAATAAATGGAACAAACCTAGTTTCTTTTGATGTAATAAAGGCGCTAACCAATGAAAGAACTATGGCAATAAAAAAATATGTGTATTTTTTTCTATTATTTAAGCTATTCCCCTTAAAGACAAAAAAATCTAAGGCGTAAGCACATAAGAAATTTATTAGAGAAAGTAATGCAATATTGTTAATTAATATAAAGCTATCTATATCTAAAAAAATAAAAATAAATATTATCCCAGAAATAAATATATTTGCAGTTTCTGATATTCCTCTAACTATTAAATTAAGTATATAATTAACCTTTGCGAACATTGGCTCACCTACTTATTATTAGTATTACTTAAGTTCATAACTATAAATAATATCTACTTCTTTAGATAATCCTTCAAGCTTTAAGTTGTTATCTAATAGTATCAGTTTTATGCAATAATCTCTCTTTACTAGCTGGTTTATTGTTTGTACTAAGCTGCTATTAGCATGAGCTGTGATCAATATAATTACATTGTTTTTATCTATAAGTCTTATATTTTTGTTTAAAAATGCATCAAAGCTATCTAAAGGTAAATATGAGGTTTTAGCTAAAGCATCGAAAATAAACATCTTTTGATTTCTTCCATTTTTAGGTCTAATAAATATGTTATTTTTATCTCCATAGAAAAAAGCATTTGATGAATAGCCTACATCTAATTTTTCATCAATTGCTTTTTCTGTAATTGATGCAGCAACTTCCACACCCTTTTCTATTAGTTCTGTATCTACATTTTGCCAATAAATATCGCTAGTTTGTACATTTAGGAGTATAATAGTAGATAGGTCAGCCGTGTAATCTAGCTTTTTGACGTGTATTTTATTCGTTCTAGCTGTTGCCTTCCAATCAATAGAATTAAAACTATCGTAAGGAGTATACTCCCTTGCGCCAATCACAGCCATATTATCTGGAATTATCCATCTTCTAACAGATATCTCACCTTGTACGCTTTTAAATGGCATAATTAATCTGCTTAGAGGTTTAATTTCAGGATAGACTATAAGGGTCATTGAATAATGTATTTCTTTTTCAGCAACTGCAAATCCAAAAAAATCACCTACAGACATTTTTACATCATGAAATGAATAAAAACCTCTATGTGTACACTGGATAGTGTTATGTCTCTTAATTCTCTGATAGCTCAATAATGAAGTTATTATTCTAAGTATCTTTTCATGATTATTATTTTGGCCTATAACTTTTAGGTCTTTAAACTCAATACCTTTAGGGATATTAGAATTAATCTCTATCCACGGTAAAATTAAAAACTTGCTATTTGTTATTTCAGTAGTTAATCTTACTGACTCTCCAACAAAAGCTCTTTCTTTATCTAAATATCTCTTAAAATCTAATTTTTTAAATACTAAACTTTCCCACCTATTTAAAATATAATAAATAATCATTAGGAAAACAAGCGTAGTTACAACTATACCCATTACTCTCAACTCCTAATTGCTAATTATCTTTTCCACAGGAGTATTGATTTTATGAACTATTTGATCTAGGACATCATTTATACTTCTACCTTTTATCTGTGAATTTGAATTTAAGATGATCCTATGCACAAAAACTGGTTTTAAAAGAAACTTAACATCATCTGGCAACACATAATCTCTGCCGTTAATTGCTGCATAAGCTTGGGATGCTTTAAATAAAGCTAAGCTACCTCTTGGGCTTATTCCAAGTTCAATTTCATCATTTTCACGTGTAGCATTTACAATTTTTAATATATATTCTACTATATCTTCATCTACATGAACATTTGAATAGAATTGTCTCGCTCGCCTAATCTCTTCAGAAGATACTACTGCTTCAATATCATGTATAGGATTATTCTCTTTAAATCTCATTAGAATCTCAAATTCCTCTTCAAACTTTGGGTATCCCATAGATAACTTCATGAAAAACCTATCTATTTGGGCTTCCGGTAAAGGAAAAGTGCCTGAAGTTTCTATAGGATTTTGAGTAGCTATTACAAAAAAAGGCTCCCTCAATTTATAAGTTGTACCATCTATACTAACTTGATGCTCTTCCATGGCTTCTAATAGGCTTGATTGTGTTCTAGGTGTAGCTCTGTTGATTTCATCTGCTAAGACAATTTGACTCATTATAGGTCCTTCCTTTAGTTGAAAATCTCCCGTTTTTTGATTATAGTAGTTCAAGCCTAAGATATCTGACGGCAGTAAATCAGGGGTAAATTGTATTCTATTAAAGTCACAATCTATGGATTTCGCTAGTGATTTTGCTAGCATAGTTTTTCCTAAGCCTGGAACGTCTTCTAACAATACATGCCCTGAACATATTATGGAAGTAAGCATTAGGTCAATAACATCATCCTTACCCACTATTACCTTTTGAATATTATCCTTAACTCTTAATGCAATTTCCTTAATTTTTTTAATATCCATTCCAACACCCCCAATTTCAAATCCATAAGTAAATACTAATATTAGTCTTCCGTGATTTCTCTTTTAAATACTACAATTAAGTTTCGCGGATTATTTAGTGATTTTATGTTCACTAGCTCCCAACCTTCAGCACCGAGTGCATTGAACTTTTTTTCGTGTTCTTTCGTCAACACTAATGAAGTTACACCAAAAGCTTTTATATTCTCTACTTTATATTCAAATTTCTTCATATTTTTCTACCTCCCATCATATTATAACACAAAAGAAATACATAAAATCATGATAAATAGCGAATCATTTTATATTTTGTGTCATAATAATAGTTGAAATCTTCTTTATCTTTGTGTAAAATTTAATATATTTAGAACTTAATAATAGCTCATTTTGTCATTTATTTAATTTATTTAACATACTTATTTTAAAAAGACTGCAATATTATTTCAAGTTTTGAAAAGGTATGTTACAAAACTTTATCATTCATTAGGTCATACAGTAATTAAATGTAGGGAGGTTTTTTATGAGTAAGCTAAAAATCCAATTAAATGAATTAAACAAGCTCTATGACGAAATCTATTATAGCAGTTTTGATAATGTTGAAGTAGCATTAGATATTATATCTAATATAACTTCAGAAAAAGAATTGGATGACGAAGAAGAGTATGTATTCAGTCTAACTGATATCGCAGATGTAATAATTGAAGTTTTAGAAGAAGTTGCAGAAGCTTTGGAAATCGAAAGCATATATGATATTAGCGCCTATATAAGAGATAAAATTGATAAAATTCAAAGTGGAAATATTGATGACTCCATAGAAAGTAGTTATATAAATTATTTAAATGAGGATTTTGATGAAGATTTTGACGAAGTAGATCTTTATGACGCTGACGATGATTATGATGAAGATAATATATATGATGATTATTAAAAAGAAAACCTATAGGTTTTCTTTTTAAATCCTCAATGATAGGACATGTTCTATTGCACCAGCTGGTT
>NZ_FMDO01000041.1 GCF_900095305.1 Proteiniborus sp. DW1
ATAAAAAGAGCAGTACCTTCTACTGCTTCCTCTGCTGTGTTAAAGTGTGCTGTTGCCATAGAACCATCAAGTCCTCTTGTACAAGCTCTTACTGCTTCTATAGCCTCTCCTGCCCCTCTAAACTCCTCTATTATAAGAACATCTGGAGATTCTCTTAACATAAGAACAAATAAATCCTTCATATGGATTCCCAAATGACCTTGTTCCCCTAATTCTATAATATCTCTATCTGGATAATGGTATTGTAATAATACCTCTGAATCCTTTCCTATTACTCCTATTCTAAGTTTTTCATTCAGTTCACCAACTACTTTTCTCATGAAAGTTGTTTTACCAGCACCAACATTTCCAGATATGAGCATACTTGCTCTCCCTCTTGCTAAAATACTAATTGCTTTCCATACTTTTGAATTTAATGTTTCTCTTTCTATATAATTTTCTAACGTAGGCTTAAATGAGTCTGGCCTTCTTAAAACAAAAGTCCAGGGCTTTGTAATTGGAGGACATGTAGCAGTAAGTCTTGAGCCATCAGATAATACTGACTCTAACTTAGGACTAGACATATCAATACTAGCACCCATATCCTCTACAATCATTCTTTTTATTAAAGTTATTATTTCGTCATCACTATTAAACTCAAAATCAATTTTTTCAGGCACTCCATTTCTTATAATACGAATTTTATCTTTTCCTGCTCCATTTACCCTTATCTCATCAGTTACATTGTCAACTGCATATTCTTCAAGTCCATCTAATCCCCAATTCTTAGCAAAGATTTTATATGCTAAATCTTCTAAGGTAAACCCAGGAACTTTAATATTATTTTCTTTTAAAGTTTCTAGGATATAGTATCTAGCCTTATTAATAGCCTCTCTATTCCTTGACATTGCAAGTGATAGTGTACGTTGCTTTGCATCATAAGAAATTTCTTCATTATTGATTTTAGAGTTTTTCATCATTTCTTCTTGCATGAAACTTAGAACTTCCTCAAAGGTCATTTCCTTAACAGGTTTAGTTATTTCCTTCGTCTGGAGAATTGATTTCTGTTCCTTCTCCTTCTTCCTGAAGATTTTCATCATCTATTTTTTCACCATCCTCTATAGTTTCAGCTTCCTCTATAGTTTCAGCTTCCTCATTTAATAAATCATTAATGTATTGATCTCTTTCTTCTTCAACTGCCTGATATGATTGTTTTACAACTAATACATATCCATTATCTATTTCAACTGAAGCAGGTACTAAACTGTCTACTTCATCTCTTCTTACCCCTAGTTTTACTGTTTCTATTCAAGCAGAAACGGCATACGAGATCCTTCACCTACATCCTTACCATTAGCAGTAGATAAAGAGATAACTACAACATTTTCAGCAACTAAAGATACTTGATTCCCTTCAACCCAATCACCTTTTTCTAAATCTACCTTATATATATCAACAATATCTCCTGGCTTTGCTCCGCCTGTTTTTGCATATAAAGTATTAATTGTGACAAAAGATATATCTTCAATTTCTTCTTTATCTAGCAAATTATCTTTAAGTATTGGTTCATTAGCAGATAAAGGTGTTTTAGATATTTTGCCTAAAACATCTGCTAAATCAACTATATAATTATCTGTATTCGTAGTAACAGGTACTTGTAAAACCTTTAAATCTTGACTTCTAATTGTTTCATATAATGGTATTTCTTTAGCAGTTATTATGATATCTTTCACTTCTACGGGTTCTTGATACTTATTATTTAGAAAATAAAAAGACACACCAGCAATAATAAGTCCTAGTATGCCTATTAATACATATGGTAAATATTTAAAACGTTTTATTGTGAACATCCCCTTTCATATTTATAAACTAATTAAAATTTATAACTCTAACTCATACACTTCCTTCTGTTCTACCTCTTGCTCGATATGCCATGCTTCCTCTAGTTCTTTTTCGATATTCGCTTTATCTAAATCTATTATTACATCTATAATATCCTTCCCTGTCCATGCTTTACCTTCTCTAATCATATATACTATCAAAGAGCTTTATCTTTCCATCCTTAAACTTTTTAATAGCAAGCCATTCATCTCCTCCAAAAACACATAACAATTCTCCCCTAATTTTACTCTTCTAAAAATGTCTCCACCAAATCATGTATATCCTCAAACTTATATATTTGACCTAGTATATGTCTTTTAGAATGATCCTCTATTTCAGCCTGTTTTATAATTTCATAATAGAGATCATTAATGATCTTTTCTTTTGTATGTCCTAAAATAGAATTATCTCGTTTAATTCGGATTCACATAGTATATATAAAACCTTATTTAGTGTCCATAGCTATATACTAACATCATATATTGATTATTTTTGCTGTAATATATCAGTTTTTTCTACTGATTCGTGGGGCTATTTTTTCTTTATAACAATCAATAGCTAATAAAATCACATACAATGTTCCGATTAATAACATAAGACTTACAGCAATTACATTTAAAACTTTGTTATCACTCAAAAACATAAAAGCTATTATAGTTGATAGTACTGGAGCTATTATTAAAGGAACTATACTTACCATATCTTACCCTCCTATCATTTATCATACCTGTTTATTAACAACCACAATATTGAATGGTAAACAATTCTCCTTTTTATATATTGTAATTAGTTTACATGACCTTAAAATAGTTGTCTAGTTTATTGTAACCTATCCATCATTTTAACGAAAGACTTAAAGTTAAAATATAAATAAACTAATTAAAGTACTTAGTGCTAAACATGCACCATATGGTATAGGTTTTTTCATATCTTTATTTTTTACATCTAAGGCTTTAAAACCAACATACTTTAGCATATTTAATTGCCCTAGAATATGTTTTGCTTTTTCTTTAAGTCTCTTTTGTCTAATAAAATCTACTGCTGCCCAAATAAGACCAAAACATGAAGCAATAATTGTAATTACTACAAAGGACTCAAAACCTAGCCATAATCCTATTGTTGCCATAAGCTTTACATCTCCACCCCCCATACCACCTAGAGACCACGCAATAAAGCCTATACTAAAACTTACTATAAAACCTAATAGCATTTCCTTTATATTGCCAAACAATACTTGATATATAACGCCAACAAAAAGCATTGGGAAAATCAATTTATTAGGTATAATATAAATCCTGAAATCAACTATTCCTATAACTATTAGAGTCAAAATAAATATAATCAAAAATACATTTTCCAAAAGATCACCACCTATGCTTTTTTTCTAAAAAATAGAGATTCAAATACAATTGTATAAAAAACAACAAATACAGTTATTGAAAAAGGAAAGGCACTCATATAATTACCAATTATATTTCCTTCATTTGCATGAGACATAACCATAAAAATACTGATAGTTGTTAAAATTGAAATCACATTATACAAAAAAAATCTATGTACGAACCCCACTGTAACACCGCCTTCATAATAAGCACATTAAAATAGTTATAATATAAGCCCCTAGTAAAAAGGGGGCTCCAACTATTTTATTAAATTGCGTTTTATATAGTCCCAAAGTCTTAACTTCTTGCTTTAATTCAGATAGAAAAGACCTAAACCCTTCCTTGCAAATAAAGCAGACAATATTACCTATTACAGTAAATAAAATAAAGAAAAAAAAGAAAGTCAACATCTTTTCATAATTAAGAAATGCAGCATAGCCCATAGCAAGTTTTAAATCACCACCACCTAATTTAAACACTGGTATTAATGATGTTACAAGAAAAACAGCAAAAATTCCTAGTAAAGATCTTGTAAATCCTTGAAAATCATTATTAAGGCAATTAAAAAATATCCCCAGCAAAATCAAGGGATACGTAATATAGTTTTTTATCTTTCCTGTTTTAATATCTGTATAACAAGCTATAATACTAAATGGTATTGGTAGCAATAAGTGCATATACTTCTCTACCTCCTTACTTGAATTTTTTCTATAATCTGTTCACGAAAACTTCTCTTTTCTTTTCTATTTTTTTACTTACTATAACTACCAATTTGTACCGTAATATCTTTCTTTCAACTCCTCTTTAAACTTATACTTGGCTTTTAAGTTTAATAAATGTTTGCCACCAACAGGTATATAAAAACCATAAGGCTTTATTATTTCAACACTACCCTCTTCTAATGATATAGAAACACTTGCACCAACCACCTCTCCTAAAGCTAATTCTTCATGTGCTTTATTAATAGCTTCAGAAGTATCTCCCATAGATACCTGGTACTCTCTAGCAGCTTCTTTTGCGGCCATATTCATTACAATTTTGTACCTAGCTGCATTTGTAAAAAAAACTAATCCTATAAACAAGCCCATTATTATGGGTAGCATTGTAGCAGTTTGAATTAAAGCGTTACCTTCTTCATCTTTAAACAGCTTTTTTAACATCATTTCAACTCCTATCATTTAACTTAACGATTATACGGCTCTATATGAAAAGCCGCACCTGCTTTAAGTGTAAAATTTTTCATAGGAAATCTTGTTGAATATGGTTTTTCAATCTTTACAATTCTCATATCCCCATCTGCATATGCCTCTATAGTTGCACTTACATTGTTATTAGCTAACTCTTCTTCTGCCTTAGCTATAGCTAATACTCTCATATCTTCACCTACTATTGGGTTTGCGTATACTCTTGCACCTTCTCTAGCTGCTACCCTCATTATTAATTTTTCTTCTATACCATGCATAAAGAAAATATAGCCAAATACTAATAGTAGGAAAATAGGTATTGTAAGTGCAACTTCAACAACTGCACTACCTTTTTTATCTTTAAAGAGTTTTTTGAACATAGCATTTCTCCTTTACTCAATAACTTCTACTAGTTCCTTAACTGCTACAGCTTGAAAGGTTCTAGTATAAGAGTCTTTTCCAAATATATTACCAAATATAAATGGTACTTCTACTGTTACTGTTGCAGTAACTTCAACCCATCTAGGAAAATATACTTCTCTTGTTTCGTATGTATCATATGTCCAATTCTCTACTTCTGAAAGTTCTGTTGGCAATGCTCCTCTAAATTCAACCATCCACCAAGCTTCATTGTTATATTCATTCCATGAAGGATTGTTTAATAGTTTTTTACCGCCCCTAATATAGTGTGAAGTTTCATAAGGTACTCCACTATCACAATTTCCACTAGGTTCTCTTCCTATTACATCTGGTCTATCAAGCCAAATATTTTTAGTTACTTTATATTTTCTTTTTTCATCATATCTTACTGTATAACTAGTAGAAACTATATTTACTTTTCCATCTAATCCATTGAGTTCTAGGTTTTCCTTAAGATAGTCATCAAAAATAATTTTTGCTTTGCTCTGATTTAAATAAATATAATTTTTTATATTACTTTCTGTATTGGTCCACGCCTTTAAGCTAGTTACATATTTACTTCTATCCTCTGTATGAGAACTTATAATATTACCTTCTTCATCTCTTTCATCAACTATTGTTTCTATACAATTCATCCACCAATTACGATTTATTTCTATAAGTGTTTCATCTTGCTTTATTCCTCTTTTCATTTCCTTTACTGAACTTGCTAAAGATGCAGTAAGTCCAGCATCTAAAGCATTTCTTACAGCTACCTTATCACTATATGCTACTACAAGAGCATAATTCATATATCCAATTAAAATTATCAATAAAGTAAGTATTGCTATCATTGGTAATACAGAACCTTTTTCATCTTTTATTAATCTTTTTAACATTTTTCCACCTTCTTTACAAAGAAGTTAGTCCTTAAATTACATAGACTAATCACATATTGCTCAATCATCTTTAGATTTGCTTCTAATAAATGTAGGTCGTACTCCTGAACTTGTAGGTCTTGTTTCTTCATATTCTAGAGGTTGTTCATTAAATCTAGTTTTCATATCATCCATATGTTTTTTTGCAAAACCATGTTTACCCGCAATCTTATCTATATCTTCAAACTTATCTATCACATCTAAAACTTTACCAGTATTAGCATTATATATCTCTATAGTTGCACTATAGGATATTCTGTCAGGATTTTTTAAGCCTTCTTCAAAAGCTTTAATTTCACTTTCATTTAGCTTTCTTCCATATTGCTTTTCAATTCCTTCTAATATATCATCTTTAGTTATAGTTATTGCATAATATTCTGTTACACCAGAAGGCGGCTTAGCACCACCAATTATATCTGTAAAAGATATTTTATACTCAAATCCACCTATATTTATTTTTCCTTCTGTAAACCTATATCTTATACCTGATGTTGCACCAGTAGAGGTAGAAATATAAGAAAGTTGATTTAATACTCCATTTTCATCTGTATCAATTTTTACAGGTTCAGGGAAAGGATTTTCTGTCTTTATAACCGATACTGCTGCAAAAACAGTACTAATCTGAGACAATATAGTTAGAACTATTACTACACTAATAAACCTCCTAGCTCTATTCATTGTTTATCTCCCTCCAATCAGAAAGATATATTACTTGTTGTAAAAATAATCCTTTAGTTGTATTGGCATATCTAAATTCAGCATCTCTTTCATAACCCTTCTTAGGCTCTAAACCAAAAGGATTATCTTCTCTGACATAAGCTAATTGCAATACTCCACTAACTACATAATCACCTCTAATCATTTTGTATACCAAATTAACATCTGTTTCCCACCCTACTATCGCATTTCTATATATATTCAATCTTTGAGGATGAAGAGTCTTAATTGCCCATTCAACTTCCTCTGGTTCTTTTTCATAGAATTCACCATATTTGTATCTTGGAGGTACATCTTCTAAATATCCTGTATACCAATCATAGCCATAATCTTGTATCCTTTTAATATCTTCATCAGATAATTCTTTTGTTTGTTTGACTTTTTCAGGATTATCTTTTAATTTAAAACTCACACCATCTATTACATACTGTACTGGTGCATCCTCTAATTCATAATATTCCTTTCCTGAACTTGCATCCTTTAGTGGTCTTACTGCTATTTTATTTTTAGGCTTTTTAGATTCTATTTCTTTCTCTTTTTCTTCTATGGAAACTATCTCGTTATTATCTTTTTCTGATTTATTATCTTTGGGTATCTTTTTCTGTTCTTCTTGTAATTCTTCTCCATATGCATTATCTGCTATTAAAATAGCATCATCTTTATTTTTATTGAAAATAAAAAACGAACATATAAAAACAACCAATATAACTAAAACAATACTTAAACTTACCTTTATTTTTCTATTCAAAATATAACCTCCTCTATAATAAAGTAATTAAAAAAAGACTAAATAAATTAGTCTTTTTACTTAACTTCTTTCCATTCTGAAAGCCTACCTGAAAGCTCCTTGCCCCAACCTTCATCTGCAAGTCGTGTCCCTTTAGTTGTATTTGAAATCATTATCTCAAAATCAGCCTCATAAACCTTACCATTTTCAGTTTTCTGAACAACTCCTCTAATACCATAATCTCCATTAGCATAATATATTAACTTAGGAGAAGAAAACCATTTAATATTTTTCTCTATCCCTTTAAGTTCTTTAGGAGGATAATTTATTGGAGTCCATAATTGTCTTTCATAGATATTCTCTGCACTTTCTCTTTTAGTTTCATAAAACTTATCGAAATCAGTATATAATTTTAAAGCTTCTGCATAGTTAGAATAAACCATAGGGTTTAGAGGATAACTTTGCAATCTCTTAATATCTTCATCCGTTAGCTCTGTAATTTTTGTGTTATTAGGCTTTTCAGGTGTTTTTCTTTCATCTGCATCTAATACTCTTATAACAACAGTACTTGCCTCTGCTCTAGTCAAACCTTGATTACCTTTAAATGTCCCATCAGTATATCCTGATATAATGCCTTTTGTGTATGCTTTAAGCACATAATCTTGATATTCTTTAGGTATCTTATCAAAATCCTTTATCTGATACTTATAATCTTCTCTATTATCTACATGACTTTCTTTAAGATAATCAAGGGCGTTCGCACACATTTTAGCCATTTCATTTCTAGATATAGCACTATCAATATTTTTTAGTTCGCCTTTTTCTATAAGTTTTATTTCTTCTGCTTTAGTGATGTATCCACTTGCCCAATGATTACCTGTTTTAGTTGGATTATTAAATCCTAATGATGAAACCAGTATTTTAGTAAATTCTGCCCTTGTAATAGAACCATTAGGTTTAAATGTACCATCAGGGTAGCCATCAATGCCACCTAAGCCTACAAGTTTTGAAACTGTGTTTATGTACCAATCGGTAGATTTTATATCTGAAAACCTAGATACAGTATGTTTTATAAGGTCTGCTAGCATTTCTGTTAATGCCTTTATATTGTCCTTGCTATTATTTAATATCCGATTAAGTGTACTTTCTATTGTTTCACTAAAAGTTGGTGCTTTAGCAAAACTAGCTGAGAAAGCCGAGAAACTTGATAATACAATAACTAATATTAATATCATACTAATTGTTTTCTTCATTTTGTACTCCTCCTTTAGCATATTCTTTACTATATTATACCATAAAGTAGCACCACTTGCAATAACCTTATAATTGCTTTATAATATAATATAACAAAGGAGTGATAATATGAGTCTTAAAAACAGAGTTCGTATGGGTTCAGCGGTTGATAAAAACTTGTTTGAAAATCTAAAAAAACTATCTGAGCAATCAAGAATTCCGATATCTAAGTTACTAGATGAAGCCATAGAGGATTTACTTAAAAAACATCAAATTATTGACAAGTCATCCCCCAAATAATATGGGGGATTTCTTGTTAATAATTATTACAAGGACTGTTTTTAGTATTGATAACTCGCACCTTCGTCTAATGATTCTCCTGTTCTATTGAACATAACTCTAATTTTTGGCCCCAAGAACGTTAAAGCACCAACAGCGATTATAGCAAATATACCGATAGTGATACCAGTTTGTACTATATCACCATCCTCATTATCATGAAACTTTTTAATGTTTTTAAACAACTCTTTCATTTAACTTCCTCCTCGATATAATTTAATTAATGATGTCTGCAATCTCATACAATTCTTTTATGTTTCTGATTATTCATCCCCTTTCTCTTTATTACATTACTCTTAATAATGTAAATACTGCTGGTGTCAAAAGAATGGCTAACATCGGAATAAAGACACAAGAAAAAATAGGAAGTAACATTTTAGTAGGTAATTTCTTGGCTTTTTCCTCCATGTCTAGCTTTCTCATGATACGCATATCTTCTGTGAAATCTTCCAGTACATCACTTATATTCATATCACCCCTTTCTCTTTATTACATTACTCTTAATAATGTAAATACTGCTGGTGTCAAAAGAATGGCTAACATCGGAATAAAGACACAAGAAAAAATAGGAAGTAACATTTTAGTAGGTAATTTCTTGGCTTTTTCCTCCATGTCTAGCTTTCTCATGATACGCATATCTTCTGTAAAATCTTCCAGTACATCACTTATATTCATACCACCCCTTTCTTCAGCAGTATTAATTGTATCTATAAATCTACTTAAAATGTCTACCCCTGTTCTCTCGCTCATATTTTTAAAAGCCTTTGATCTTTGTGTGCCTGTTGCAACCTCTTTCATTGCTTTTCTGAGTTCTTCACCTAACACATTAGGAGTATGAATACTAATAATTTCAAAAGCTGTTCCAAGTTCAACTCCTGCTCTAACAGAAGTAGCAAGAAGTCCCACCATAGAAGGTAAGTCTTTTTTTATTGATGTTTGTCTTTTTTCTACTCTTTCATTTAGTAGCCCATGAGGTAAAAGATACGCTATTGCTATTAATATAAAAGTAACGAAAAAAGGAAATCCTATACTTGTTAACACTAATCCTAATATAATACCAAGTAAAACCAAAATAGCTTGTAATCCTAAAAAACTTTCTGCGGTAAGCCCTAAAGGATAATCAGCGTACATAAGTTTATTAGAAAGGTCTATTTGCTTACCAGCAGGAATATAGGTAGATATTGTTGGTCCAATCTTTTGTGCAAACTCATATATACTTTTTCTTTCAAAAAGCATTTTATATACTATAGACTTCTGTTTCATAGTTATAAGGTTAAATCCCATAAATGCAGAAAAAACTCCTAAAAAAACCAACCATAATATTATTGGATAGTATATCATTGTTAAACATCCTCCAACTTCGCAATACTAAACATCCATTTAACACCAAAGAGTATCAATCCAACGCATAATCCAAATATAGTAAGGCCTATAGCATTATCAAACAAAGGTCCTACAAACTCAGGTGCGGCAAATCTCATGATAGTTATTGTAACAAAAGGAACAATAGATACTATTATTCCAGCCAATCTAATCTCAGAAGTAATGGCTTCAACGCTCCTTTTAAATTGTACCTTATGACGAATATCTGATTGAAGTCGACTAAATAAATTGGGTATATTTATTGCCATTCCTGTTTCCTGTAAATCTATAGCTATACTAACAGCTGTCATTTCAGGTATATCAACTCTTTGTGAAAACTCTAAAAAAGCATGAGAAGTGGGTACTCCTATTCGCATTTGAGTAGCAGTTCTTACTAATTCAGAACGAAGAGGTTCTTTAATTTCTCTAGCTGCTCTTTCAAAGGCTTCTGGTAAACTGCTTCCTGTTTTTATAACGGCTGCTATTACTTCGCTTGCTTGTTCCATCTGTTTAAGCATAACTTTTTTATTAGACTCTATATGCCATTTGTACCACCAACTCGGTATTAAAAAACCACCTAAGAAAGATAAAAGAGCGATCCATAATACGCCAACAACAATATAAGTTATTATCCCTATTACAATACCACCTAAAACTATTAATGTTAAAGCAATTTTAATAGGAACCTTGCTTTTCTGAAGTATTTCTTCATATCTTTTATGTTTCTCTTCTTCTGTATAATCATAGAAAGGAACAAATTTACTAGTCTTTATTTCTTTCTTTTTCAGGTACGAAATTCCCATGAAAACACATAATACTGTTATACCTGCAAGTAAAGAAACAATTAATGCTGAATTATTCAAAATACTATCAACTCCTTTCTAATTTAGAACAGTTAAAAAAGTAATTAAGCTTGGCATATCTTGCCCTCCTACTATTTATCAAACAATCTATAACCAGCCATTCCACTCAATGCCTTTTTCTCTAAGCTTTTCAACTCTACTAAAATTTTCATTAACAGCAATCCAATCACCCTTAACTACTTTGCCATCATAACTATGAACTTTATATTCAACTAGAGGTTTGGTAATAATATTCCCATTCTTTTCTCCCATAACTTCATGTATAGCAACTAATTTTCTTGAACCATCAGCCATACGTGAAAGTTGAACTATAATATCGATACCGCCTGCTACATAAGAAGGTACTAAATCAGAAGTTAGCTCTCTAGCAGATGCAACCATTGATACTAACCTTTTACCTGCTTCTTCTGGACTATTAGCGTGTAGTGTTGACATAGAACCATCATGCCCTGTATTTAATGCTTGCATTAAGTCATAAGCTTCAGCCCCTCTAACCTCACTGATAATTATAATATCAGGTCTTGAACGAAGAGCAGTTATAACTAAGTGTCTTATACTTACCTCTCCAGTTCCTTCAATGTTAGCTGGCCTAGCCTCCCATCTTCTAACACGAGGATGATTAAATTGTAATTCTATGGGGTTTTCTATAGTTATAATAGATAAATTAGGATTAATAAAACTAGATAAGGCATTTAAAAAAGTAGATTTACCACTACCTGTACCGCCACTTACCATGATACTTAATCTACCTTTAACGCATTTTATAAGAGCTTCTTTAATCCTTTCATTAAGAGAACCGTATTCTATTAATTTATCAATACTTAAATCAGGCTTGAACTTTCTAATAGCTATTTGAGTACCATCAACAGCTATAGGAGGTATAACAGCACATACCCTAGAACCGTCAGGAAGTCTAGCATCTACTGTTGGACTTGCCCAATTAAGTCTTCTACCTAATGGCATTATAATTCTTTCAACAACTAATCTTAAATCTTCTTCTGTACCAAAAGAATCCCCTGTTTCATAGAGTATGCCATCTTTTTCTATAACAACCTTATCAAATCTCTCTACCAAAATTTCAGTTACATCTGAATCATTTAAATATTTATCTAATGGCCCATAACCAGATATTTCTGTAGACATTTGTTCAGCAATTAAAACAACATTCTTATATGGAATACTAGGATGTAATCTTTGTATAGTCTGTATAACTTGTCTTTTAATAGCTTCTTTAGCTTCTTTATCACGATATTTTCCTAACAGCTTAGCATCTACTTTATCCATTACATCTGTCTGGGCAATTTTCTTTAATTCCTGGTATTCTTCTTTAGTTAATTCTTTTATTTCATCTGTAGCTGGAATGTAATCAATAATTCTTTTATATTGCCTATTTTCAGTATCACTTCTCTCAACTTCGGACTGACTCAAAATCCCTTTAGAATTACTTTCATTATTTGAATTTCTGAAAAGCATAGTTTCCTTCCCTCCTAACCGAATAAACCAAATAGCTTCTTTTTATCTGAGTTTTCCTTTACTTTCTTCTTACTTTTTTTAACGTCTTCTTGTTTTACACCTTCAGGATAAGCTCCACAAAGGTCATTCGCTAATTTTTTAATAGCAATTGCAAACTCACTTTCAGGCTCAAGCTCAACTGCTTGTTTAGCAGAATTACCATGTAAAGCCTTTTTAACAACATCATCATTAGGTATTTCTCTAAGCAAAGGTCTACCTATAGTTCTTGCAACTTCATTAGGTTTAAGATCCCATTCGCTAGGTTTTTGAGCATAATTAAGTACCACAAACATCTTATTAATTATATGTATCAGATCTCTTTCTCCATTAGCGGTTATATCGTTTAGGGTATGTACTATTCTGCCTAATTGCTTAACTGCTTGTCCTTCAGGATTTGCAATCAAAAGTATTTTTGTAGCCTGTTCAAGAGCAGCATCCATTACAGGACTTAGATTAGGAGCACCATCAATAATAATTACATCAAAATATTTCTTGAGTATCTTTAAAATATTATCAGCTATATCATAGCCAATTTTAGCCGCTATACCCATATTTATTGGAGCAGCAGCAACCATTATTCCATGTGGTCCAGGAATAAGTAAACTATCCACTTCCTCTGGACTTGTTTCATTAAGGTCTATATTTTCCCATGCTGCAAGGTTTCTACTAACAGTGTCTATATCAGGAATATTACATATTGTGCTTACATTTGCTCCTCCACAATCAAAGTCAACAAGAACTACTCTTTTACCTGAATAATAAGGTGATAACTTTATAGCAACTGCTAAATTAGCTGCAACAGTACTCTTACCAACACCACCTTTCATGTTATATGTAAGAATAACTGACTGTGAAATTGTTTTAGTTATATATTCCTTAACTATTTTAGTATTTCTAGTTCCTTTTTCTATTGCACCATGCTCATTAGCTAATTTTTCATACTCAAGTCTTTTAGCTATTATAGAATCAACTATCTTATCTGCAACCTCTCTATATACAATACCTTCTCTTTTAAAAATTTCTGCAACTCCCTTACTTTTAGCACTAAAAATAAATTCCGCAGACATAGAATCAGAAATGCAAAAAATTTCAGTTGTAGGTGAAGAATCTTTTAATTCCTTAGCAACTTCTATAGCAGTCAAATCGATTAGGTTAAAATCCATTAGTATAGCATCTACGTCTCGCATAGTTGAAGCTCTATTTATTAAATCCTGGCCATTTTGACAAATAGCTACAACTCTAACTAGAGGATTACTATTTTGCAATTTAGAGAAGGTATCCATAAGCCTCATATTGTCATAATCAGCAACAATTATGTTTACCGTATTAGAACTTTTATACACAACCTATTCTCCTTTCATTAACTTCCGAATTCTTCATCAGGTGAGAACTCATATTCTGCTACTGGAAGATTTTCAGGGTTATCTAACATCTGTATATATAAATCGCTTAATATTTCAGGATGCCCTTCTGGTTTATTTAATCCAAATGGCATTAAGGCAATATAAAACTTACCTTTTTCTCTTGCCAAAGCTAGGGCTTCAAATTGTTTTTGAGTCAAAGCAATAACAACATTACCTTTATTATTATCACTTGGTAGCTTAATACCAAGGACATGTATAAAGTCAAATATTGTCTCAGTTCTTCTAATTTTTTCTTTTGCATCTGTTTCCTCAATATAAACAGATGTTACAGCAATCTTGTCTCCTTCTTTCATTCCACTTATCATACCAATAATAGAATCAATTGGTATTTCAGCTGCTCTTAAATTCATCACTTCTTCAGAATCTAATGTTTCACTTTTAGTTAAACTATCTGCAACAGCTCTTAACCTAGTCGATAACACAGGTAGTTCCTTTTGCTCTAAATTTACTACATTTTCATATCTTAAAATATCATTCTTAGACATATCTTTAAGAGCCACTAATCCGCTAAGCTCATGTGTTGGCAATATTGCATCTTTTGGTCTTGCAGATACGGGTATATTTACTACCTGAAAATTCTCTTTAAGAAGCGGATCCCCAGCTACAATATTTGTATTTGCAACTAGCATTGGTACTTTTTCTGTAATTTTATTGATTGAAAAATACGCAAAAAAAACAGCCAGTAAACTACAAATAACTGCTGTAAAAATGAAAAGAAAACCAGTTTTTTTAATTGAGATTTTTTTCATCAATAGAGCCTCCTTATATTCTTTAATCATTAGATTAATTATCTATCAAAAGTTATGCCTAATTCTATATTTGACACAAGCAAATTTCTTCCTTTACATCTGTTATTCTAATAAGTCTAGTTTGAATATAGTTTTTATCTTTATTTGATAATCCCAAACTTGTTAACTCTAATCATACTAATCCTCAATTTAGTCAACAATTTAGTTTAGTTAGTTAAAACCTTTAATATATCTTCACCTTTACGAGTAAGTGAGCTAACAAATTTATTTCCCTTCTTTAAGGAATTAATTGAAACAACATTCTTCAAAATATCTGCTAAATACCTAGATATCTCTTCATCTATGTTGAAAGGATTTATAAATACCGGTGCTCTCTTAATGTTTCTTAATACCGTGGTATTTTGAACTTCCTTCTTAATCTCTTTAAATCCAAGTGCAGTTGCCAAATTAACTGAAACAACCCAAGAACCAATATATGGTTCTACTTCTGCTAAAACATCACATCGATAAAAATTGATGTCTGCCCATCCCCATTGCGAACCATTTAGACATAGAATCTGATGGTCTGTTCTATACATTTCACTATAGCTAAGTGTAGGCTCAATTATGCCTTTATCATTTACTTTTTTTAATGCTCCAAAATCTATTATAATGTACTTATAATTGCTAGCTTTTGATTGAAAGAGACAATTATTATATTTTTCTAGCTCTTGCTTGCTATTAGTTTGATAAAAAACATCAATACCATTTATAGTAAAGAACCCATCATTTCTACTGTCTGCATAAATTAGTAGATTTTTAAGTCTTGGTCTACTATTAAATTCAATTATCGCCACTTTGCACCCCATTTTCTTTATAAAAGAAGCAATTGCAATAGCTGTATGTGTAACCCCAGAGCCTGAACCAGCTCCACCTATCCCAATTATAAAATTTTTCATTATTTTTTCTTCCATAACATTTAACTTATCATCGTATATAACCTGTTTTGACTCCATAGTGTATTTTGTATTTCCTGTTTCAGTTCGTAAATCTATAATTAAATTTAGTAAATTATCCATAGATATATCCTCGGTAAGTAATAAATCATAGATTCCTAAGCTATGCATTATTTCTATAAAAGTTTCGTCCTTATTTTCACTGTTTACTATTAATATTATTCTCATTTCCTGGGATAAATTTCTTATATCTACAATTTCACTTATTTTAACTGGGTTATTAATATTTAATTCTTCATTTAAAATCAGTAAATCAAAATCTTGACTTATTTTTTCTCTGACTTGTCTCATATTTATAGCTTTATCAAATTCAAAATTATATCCTTGAATTCTTTTGAATTCAGATAGAATTTTCGTTTCTAACTTATTGTCTAAATCTTGGTTAAGAGCAAATAATATCTTCAAAATTATACCTCCTGAAGTTTTTCTTTTTCAGTATCCTTTTAGAGGGTTCGGGATACTTCCCGAGTATTTATGGGCAATGGGGAGATAAATTTCCCCATTGCATGTCTACTTGTTGGCGAAAGTCCGACAAGTGGGAAACTTGCCTACTATAAATACATCCCTAACTGAATTTATTCTTTTTTGTCATTGGGTTATTGAAAAAGGAAATAATAGCTGTAATATTGACCATTTTTTTACCCCCAGTGCTAAATAATTAACTAAATTTATGAGAAAAAAGAAAAGCTATATTTCCAGCTCCTCTTCATTCTCTAAAATGTACTTATCTTCTTCATATTCAATTACCCTAACTTCTTTCACTTCCATGCTTTCATTTTGGGTTGCTAAGAAATCTTTTTCATTAATTAGCTCTGCTTTGTATTCCATATAATTTGCGATCTTCTCTGCTTCTCTTATAGCTTTGATTAATGTCTCGGGCTTTTCACTGATTGCCTGAATCCAACTTTGAACATATGCCTTATGGTTATTGATGTGTTCCTCAGTTTGCTCAGTCCTTAAATTTACACTCATAAAACATGAAGTAACTTCTGCAATTAATTCTTCATAAGCATAATCACTTGAACCAAATATATTATTTATATTACGATTCAAACGATGTTTCGCACCTGTAGAATGGGCTAGTTCATGCAAAGCTGTGGAATTATATGCATAATCAGTTGTAAAATATTCTGGCTTTGGTAAATGTATCTTATCTTCACTGGGGCGATAAAAAGCCTTATCATTCCCATCATTAAGAATCTCCACTCCCATATTATTGGACAATCTTTTAATAATTTCATCAGGATGGATATTGTTAATTTTTATTGGTGGTAATGGTGGTATCCCTACAATATCTTTTGCATTAAATACCACATAATATTTTGCGATAAAATTTATATTTTTTATCTTTTCGGGATTGTCTTTCACTACATTGAATTCTGCCCATGTAATTACTTTTTTCTTTACGAAATCATATGGCATCCAATACTCTACTTGTTCTCCTTTGGCTCCCTTATTTAATCTCCATCCTTTATTTCTAATTTGGTTAAATGTACACCATCTAGGGTCAGTATAGCCTTTTTCTAATGAAACAAATCCTAACCAAAACCTGTTAATACCCTTGTATCTTTTATTATTGGTTCCATTGATAGGAATCATGGATTGTCCTTTCCATTCTTTTTTCCAATCTAAACGATTTTCCTTTAAAGATTTAACAAATGTATCTGCTAGCTTTTGACGATATTCCTTCGTTTTTTTATTCATATTTTAATTTCACCATTTTCTATCATTTCTTCTTCTGAAATTGTTTCTGTATCAATAAAGATAATCACAGTATCATTTGTCTTTTCCTTCTCTTGTTTCATTATCATTTCACTCCAATTCTTTATAGTTGCTTTATATAATTAAATTTCTAATTCTTCTTCAGTTGCTTCTTCATAACTATTTCCTCTAGTAAAATTTCTTAAAATCATCAAATCTTTATTGAAATCTTTCAGTGAGGGGTATTCTACTACAATATTGTAGTCTTTCTTATATTTTTCTACTATGAGATTTGTCCCTGTTTTACCAGCATCATCATTGTTTAAACAAAGATGTATTGATTTTATATTTTCATTCTCCTTTAAAAATTGATTCAATGCCATATCATAAATCCCACCTAGTGAAACGGCATTATGATTAAATTCATTTTTTAGACTCATGTAGCTCATTAATTCAATTGGAGATTCAAAAACATATACAGTGTCACTATCTTTATTAAATAAATTAAAGGAGTAGGCTTTATTTGAATTTTTAACCTCTCCTCTAAACTTGTCTATATTTGTATTAGTACCTCTTATACTTGCATATCTAGCATTGCCTTCTTTATCATATCCAACAAATACACAATTTTTATTTTTATCTTCATATAGCTTTTTATCTTTTATAAATTTATACACTATGTTCTTATCAATTTTCCTTGTTTTTATGAGGTAAGCTATTATATGTTTATATGTATTGTTTTTCTCAGGGAGAATTAATTCTCCTTTTATATTTTCTTCACTTTGTCTTATGTCTTTTTTATAATTTCCCACATTATTACTAATAGTAAGTCCCAGAAGCTGCTTAACCGATTCAACCCAGGACTTGTTTTCAGTAAACATTATAAATTGTATTGGACCCCCACCTTTACCCTGAGAAAAGCAATTCCACATGTTATTAATGGGATCTATATAAAGGCCTCCATAACCTTCTATCTTATATGAATTGGTTCCTACCCTTTTTACATCAAAATACTGTTTTGCATATTCAAGTATATTAACACTATTGGCAATTTGAATCTGTTCATCAGTAAATCTACGTTTTTCATATACCATAATCATACCTCCTTAAAATATAAAAAGAAGCTAAAGTTCCAGCTCCTCTTCTATTTCATCTTCAATACTTATTTCTTTTTCAATATCCCTACCAAATCTAACATCAATTGCATTGACTGCTAAGTTATAATTATTCTCATCTAAGCTATAAAAGATATTCATAGGTGATATGTAATCATCCTTGTAATTATTATATAGATTAAACCCTAAACGTATTAATGCCTTAGAGCTTGTTGAAAAATCTACTTCTCCATTAGTTAAACATTCAGGATTTATACTATTATCTTTAAAATTATATATAAAGTGCCTTTTTTTAAATAAATCATCATTTCCACCTATAATATAAAATAATGCTTGTCTCTCACTGTCCTTTGAATGAGTATTGTCTTCTTTAATCAATTCTCTAAATTTTAGAGCATGCTTACTACTTAAGAATCCCATTTGTCTTCCCTCCATGTTTATTTTAATTTATATATATGAAAGAGCAGGCAAGAAAAATACTTACCTACTCTAATAGGGGGTTATTGAAAAAATGAATTGTTAAGTTTTTCTTTATGCTTTTAACTATGGCTCTAGTTCCAAATCGTCTTCGTCCTCTAAATTGTCTTCTAATTTATTAAGTATTGACTCCATTGTCTTCCAATCATTTTTTAGTTTTGCATATGAAGATACATCTACATTTTTTTCTAATCCCTTTGCAATTACTCTAATTTGCATATAATTAAATTCTGGAGTGATATATGGAGATACATCCACTCCATTTTCTAATCCAACACGTATTTCTCTCATTTGGTTAAAATTAAATTTAGGATTGGCATATTTATCTATATCTATTTTATTTTTTAATCCCAGATGAATCTGTTCTATTTGTTCACTATCATAGATTGGCTCTCGCTTATTTGTAATTTCTTCTAATTTCTCTATAGACTCTATTCTATCCTTAATAAGCAATAAAGCCTTTAATTCTTCTACTTTATCTTTATCTCTGGTAACAAGTCTTGTACGATAATGTTCTCCTCTTCCAGTATAGTCCTCATGTACATAAATAGCTCCATTGGATACAAAAGGTTTTTCTCCATATATCTCTCCATGTCCTAATATATCCATTATCCTCTCTATAGCTTCTTTTGCAGATATTTGTACATACATGTTCTCCAATCTTGCATTAGCTTTCAAACCAATCATTTTTCTCATATTTTTTATCCCCCTTTATCTTTCTTGCTCCCAATCATCTTCTATTTGATTTTTATATTCTTCTAATCTATCTGCTCTTTTTTTGAATACATCATCTAGCTCATCATAATAATTTCCTTGATTCCAAAATACCCTATCATTTTCTTTCTTCACTCCTTGTGCTACTATGAATTGTCTTCCGTCAAATAACAGGGCATCATCTTTTTCGACTTTTAAAACTACAGTAGAACCAGAGAGCGATGTTTTTACAACATCTCCTTTTTTCAATAGATTATTCACTTGAATCCCTCCATTTAGAATTTTTAATTATAAATAAAAAAGCAGATAGTTTATTTGCTATCTACTCTTTGATTAAAATTTTTATTTTTCTAGTTCCCACTCATTATCATAATTATTTGCTATTTCTAAAACTGAAATATACTTCTCCAACTCTTCTTCAACATATTTTGCTACCATACTAACTAACATACTTGAATCACCATTTTTAAGATGATAATCAGAAAAACAGTCATAGTATCTTCTTCTGTCTTTAAATTTAATATTAATTGGTGGATAACCCTCTTTCATTAATTCTAAATTTAAAAGTAATCTTCCTGTCCTTCCATTCCCATCAATAAAAGGGTGTATTCTTTCAAACTTTAAATGGAATAAAGCTACTTTCTCTATTGTATGTAAATCTTTCATTTCATTATTATATTCATTGATTAATTGCTCCATTAATACTGGTACAAGATATGGCTGTGGTGGTTCATGTACTGCTCCTAAAATAGTAACTGGTATACGTCTATATATTCCTCTATTCTGTGGTTTATCCATCAGTACTAGTGTATGGATATCTTTTATCACTTTTTCTGATATATCCATTTTATCTCTAACTAGTTCCTCTACATAGTAAAAAGCATCTTTATGTCCAACAGCTTCTAAATGGTCTTTTAGTGGTTTTTCATCTATTGTTATTCCTTCTTTTAATATTAAAGCTGTTTCTTGTAGTGTGAGCGTGTTTCCTTCTATAGCATTAGAATTATAAGTAAAATTAATTAAAAACTCTTCTCTTAATCTGCGGACTTCTTCACTCGTTAATGGTCTGTACTCATTTAATTTTGATTTTAACTCTTCAATCTTACCAAACATAGAATATCACCTTTCTCTTTCCCAGTCTTCCTCTTGATTGAGTCGATCTTGAAGCACATAAATTTTATCACGCAATTTATGGTTTTCCATTCTTAAATTATTGTTCTCTATTATTAGTTTCTCCCAATCTGATACAAGTTTGCTTACATTGTTTCTGATTTCTCTTTGATCTAAATTTAAGTTCTCATATCTTCCTTCACTTTTAATCATTAAATTATTTATATTGTCTACTCTAGAATAAATACTTGAAGTTTTTTCTATTATATTACCTTTAATATTAGCCTCTGATTGTTTAATATTTTCATTTATATCTTCATGCTGTCCACTTAAAGTAGTATTGTTCATTGTACCAATTTTACTATCAATTTTATCATATCCTCTTCTATTGGTGAACACATTAGTAATTAGGACTACAATAACACCAAATATACCTGTTATTAACGAAGCTATTACTGTCTCCATTAAAATATCCCCCCAGTTCATATTCCACCTCCATTATATTATATTTTGAAAAAAGAGGACAACATATATATTTATTCCATCTCTAATCATCTTCATTTTCAATTTCTTGATTTTGAGAGAAATATAATTCTAATGCTTTTTCAATTATCATTTCAATATCTTTTTGATTTTGGTCTTCTGAAAAATATTTGCTAATAATTTTGGGCTTTACCTTAATGCTTTTAGGTTTCTTGCTAGGATTATCAAAATACTTCCCAGATAAAATATCAAAAGCTTTTTCTTCTGTGAGACTTCTATGCTGAGAAAATTTCTTTAAAGCAGCAGCTTTTTTTATATCTACCTTAAATTTTTTCTCTTTCAATATCCCTTCAACACTTTCTTGTTCATCTTCTTTAAGAAATGATAAATCTACTGCTGCAATAAAGGGGATCTCTTCTGAGTCTAATCTATATTTTAATGGTTCAATCAAACTATCTATCCTTAGATACCTTGAAATAGTTTTTCCAGATAAATCATATTGATTACCTATTTTTTCTCTACTCTCTAACTTCTGGTCAACTTGTCCAGAAGTTAAGTTTTCCTGTAAATCATAAGGGTTTGAAAGCCTTTCTATTTCATTTATAAGATCTATTCTTTTACCTTGTTCTTTAATAGCATTATATCTTTCTGTTAATATTCTTGCTTTCTCCGAATGGCTTAGCTCTGAAAACGACCGTTGTATTAGATTAGTCTCTGTAACTATTAACATAGCTTCTTCATCAGTTAAGCTTTCCTTAATCACTGCTGGCACTCTTTCTAATCCTGCTATTGTTGCAGCATTAGCCCTATTATGACCTGAAAGTATTTCATATTTACCGTTGTCTGTAGGTCTGACTATTAATGGCAATATGATTCCATGTTCTTTTATGCTTTCTACCATATCATTTAATCTTTCACCCTCATATAACTTAAAAGGATGATTTTTAAAAGGTACAAGTTGGGATAAATCTATTTCTTTTATTCCTGAGTCTGAGCTTTCTAATATATCTTCTTCATCAGAAAATAAATCGTTTATATTTATAATTTTTCTTTTCTCAATCATTAGCAATCAGCTCCTTAGCAAAACACTGGTAAGCTTTAGATACCTTGTTTTTAGGATCATATTCTATAATGCTTTTTCTATTTTTAATTGCTTCTCCAGCTCTAACAGAAGCAGGTATTTTATTATTAAATATTTTCATATCTAAATCAAATTTATCTTTAATATACACTGCACTTTCATTTACTGCTCTAAGCATTTCTTTAGATAAATTAGTCCTTTCATTTAGCATGGTTATTAAAATGCCTTCTACCTTGATTCTTGGATTTATTCTTTTCTTTGTCTTCTTTATTGTAGATGTCAAATCTCCTAACCCCTTAGCTGATAAGAATTCTGGAGTAACAGGTATAATTATGCTGTCACAAGCTGTCAAAGCATTAATTGTTAATGTCCCTAACGATGGTGAACAGTCTATCAGTATATAATCGAAATCTCTTCTTATAGGCTCTATAACCGATTTTAATATCTGTTCTTTACACATGACATTTACTAAAGTCATTTCAATACCTGCTAATTGTAGATTTGCAGGTATTAGATTTAAGTTTTTTTTAATTTCTAGAATACATTTTTCTTCTGTTTCTCTTTCTTCTATTGCATCTGTCATAAGTGTTTGAATACCTGGTTTATTATCTGTCTTATATCCTAATGCAACTGTTAAACTTCCTTGTGGGTCAAAATCTATCAATAGTACTTTTTTACCTATCTGTGATAAAGCATAGCCAAGATTTAAAGCTGTGGTTGTTTTACCTACTCCACCTTTTTGGTTAACAATTGCTATTATTTTAGATTGCATCAACATCTCTCCCTATATTATTTTTCAAAAAAATTAGGACAAGCATATAAAAGTGTTTGTCCTAATTTAAGTATCATTTTTTTAATAGCTTGTCCTTTGATTTTCTATTATTATCTATCTTATGGGTTGTTGTTATAGTATTGTTGCTAACTATATCTTCTATTTTGTCTATAGTTTTTCTGTTTTCCAATGTGTTTACACTACCACATGGGAATCATGCCGGTGACTTTCCAGTGTTGTTTTCTAATGATGGTTATGCAGAGATGAAATTTTTCACTAATAGGTTTAAACCTTGGGATGTAATCGGAAAATCCATAATAATACATCAAAACCCAGATGATTATCGCTCTCAGCCAGCAGGAAATTCAGGAAAAAAACTAGCTTGCGGTATTATACAACCAAGATACTTCTAAGATTTTAAAAAATGAGCTGCAAACCATACAAATGCAGCTCATATATTTTAATAATTATAGTAACAAAATTATTAGAAATTTTATACCGCATAAACCTATGTCAATATTGCTGCTTTAAATAATCCATTAGCAGCTTAGCTCATCAAGAGTTTTACCTGAACATACTGAACTAATGAAATCATCTCATTCAATACTTATATTTAGGATAGGTTTTACTCCTGGTTTTAGTTCATTTAATTGTTAAATAAATGCTAGAATGCCACATCACAAAGGCAATATGTATAGCTTACTTTAAATTCAGC
This sequence comes from Proteiniborus sp. DW1, assembly GCF_900095305.1. NCBI lineage: Bacteria > Bacillati > Bacillota > Clostridia > Eubacteriales > Proteiniborus > Proteiniborus sp. DW1. The sequence continues at coordinate 23,853 of NZ_FMDO01000041.1, forward strand.
ACTTCAGTGAAAACTTAAATAAATTAATGTCTGAATGGGAATGATGCCAAAACCTTATGAAAAAACTAAGTTTTTGTCTTAAGATGTCAATTAGGTTACTTTTTGACCAAACTATTGGCATAAATCCAATATTATAAAATGAAACAAGTGCAAATGTTTCACCATTTTAAAAGGTTACATTTACACTTTTTAATACCAAAAAATCCTATATTTTAACTTATACTCTTAGCGTTTTTACAACTAAAAACCTTAAAATCAACTATAAGTCTTCATTATAGTTTAATATTAAACGTCTATATTTACATATTCTTTGAGTTCTTTCATTACCCACGGTTTTATTTCTAATTTGAACTTTCGCTTCTCCTCTTTTACTCTAAATGAAATTTTTCCACTTATTTCTTTTTGAGGTTTTAAGATACCATTTATACCGTTCTCCTCTGGGAGCACTATATTGTAAACCTGATTGTCCATATCAACTAACTTAAATATCATATGTGAAGTTATTTGTTCTTCTTTTGAACCATCATTTCTTACAGACAAGTTAATATCTAAAAAATAATTTCCTTCACCTGCAGCTCCAAATTTATTTCGTTCAGACACTAATACTTCTTTTATATTAAAAACTAGACTATCTATTGTTATATTAGTTATATTACCTTTGGGATCCAAGTCACTTTCTTTTATAATATGTTCTTCATTCTCATTAGAATTGCTGACTATTTCATTATTGTTCGTATAATAAGGTTCTCCTATTTCAATGTCTAGTATTCCTGTTTCCTGACTCATCATTGAAGGTCTAATATATAAATCAAAACTATTAATTCCTTTTGGAACCTCAAACCAAACTGTTCCTTCCTTACTTTCATCTGACGAAAGTAAACCATTAATACTATCTGGTCCTTCTGGCAAAACAATATTATATATATTCCCATTCTTATCATATAGTTTAAACATCATTATAGATGTTAATTGCTCCTGTGTAGTACTATCATTCGTGACTTTTAAATTTACACAAACTAGCTTATTTCCTTCTGAAGCTGTTTTATATTGATTACTCTTACTTTCACTTACATTGTTAACTGTAAATATTAAATTATTTATTCTTATACTATTGTTACATACTTCCAAACTAGAAGTTTTATAAGATTCTATGATTTCTTCTGCATTTATCCTATTACTCACAACTACTGTTATACTACCTGCAATAACAGCTAATATCAAATATTTTATAACTGTCCTTTTATGTATACAAGTTCTTATATGTTTTATAATATTCATCATACTCTAAACCCTCCCTCTATAATTGCTAAGTTTCTTGGTAAACTTCATTTTATTTTAAAACTTTATCTGGCTATAAAAGTACTTTATCTACCTATATTAATATTATATATGCTTCTTACAATTTACATAATTCATATACATTAAATATTTACACATTGTAAAAATATTTGGCTATAAGTAGAATTGACCACTTAGTTTTGGACAAAACCCACTAATATTTCTAATATCATAGTGTTTCATTTTGCTCTTGGCTTGTTGTGCATTAATGTTTATCTTCATCAAGGTTAAAAGCTACATATCTGCTAACGCACACCCTTGATTTCAGCTTCTTCTAGAGACTTAGATTAATATTATTAAAATAATTATAATTTGAGATTAATCTATTTTCTTTGACTCTTTAGCCCATCGGAGAGTAATTTCAAGAACTAAATCCTATCTTCTATCAACCAAGGTTGTATCACTAATTTCCTCTACTTCTCTGACAATTTAACATTTAAATTATTCTAGATATATTTTACCTTTATTTATCAATTTAGACAATCCCCATTTATGATATTATATATAACATTATTCGCTATAAAATGCAGATAACATTGGTAAATTTTTAGATAAATTACCTTCACTCATTAGTATTACGTATTACTAGGTATCATACTTGCATATTAAATATCCGATTTCTCTCTAATATTGTGTATTAAAGAAACTTCAGTTTCTTAAGGGCACATTTTTGAGTATAATTTATTAATCTCTTTTCCCTCTTTCTGATATTAAGTTAATATCAAACGCATAAATGATTTATTGTTTGGATAGCCTACTACTATGAAAGGAGAATATCTAAATGCCAGAATTAAATGATTTGCTAAATGACATTGAAAAACTTAGAAAAAACTTAATAAAATTAATAGAAGAAAAAGAAAATAATCTACAGGATCCTGATATAATAGCTGCAAGTCAAATTCTTAATGCTGCTATTACTAAATATAATGAATTTATTAAAAGCAAACTATAAGCTTCATTGTATTTTAATGATTAAAAGTTACAGATTAGGTCTGTAACTTATTTAACAGTACCTGGGATATATTTAAATCCTCTGTTTTAATTATTAATTTTACGTTCACCATTAGCATGTTTTTTATAGAACTCCCAAGCAGATTGGATTATGTCTTTTATATTAGTATATTGTGGCTCCCAGCCTAAGATATTCTTAGCCTTTTCTGATGATGCAACTAGTACTGCAGGATCACCTGCTCTTCTAGAAGTAATCTCCTTTTCAATAGGATTTCCTGTAACATCCTCAGCAGCCTTGATTATTTCATTAACAGTAAAGCCTAATTCATTACCTAGGTTAAAGATGTTACTATCATTACCTTTTCTTAAATATTCTAAAGCTAATAAATGAGCCTCTATTAAGTCCATGACATGAATATAGTCTCGTATACAAGTGCCATCTTTTGTATTATAATCGTTACCATAGATATAGATTTTATCTCTTTTTCCTAATGGTACTTGCAAAACTAAAGGTATTAAATGAGTCTCAGGATTATGTTTTTCACCTATAAGCCCGTTTGAATGAGCACCCGCGACATTAAAGTATCTTAAAGAAACATATTTTATCCCGTGTGCTATACTTGTCCATTTCATCATCTTTTCCATAGCTAATTTGGTTTCCCCATAAGGATTTGTAGGATCAGTTGCATCTGACTCCTTAATAGGTATAGACTTAGACTCTCCGTATACAGCTGCAGATGATGAAAATATAATTTTGCTTACTTTGTTCGATACCATGGCTTTCAAAAGAACTTCCATTCCATAAACATTATTATTAAAATACTTTAATGGTTCCTTCATACTTTCTCCAACTATTGAATTTGCAGCAAAGTGTATTACTGAGTCAATGGTATGTTCTTGAAAAATCTTATTCAAAAATTCAATATCTTTTATATCGCCTTTATAAAAAATTGCATCCTTGTGTACTGCATTAACATGTCCCGTTTGAAGATTGTCTGCAACTACAACCTTTTCTCCCTTTTCTATTAACTCATATACACAATGAGAGCCTATATACCCTGCACCACCACAAACTAATACTGTCATAGTACATTCCCCTTTACCATTTGTATTTTCTAATTTCTTCCTAGTATATTATATCATAAAAAAAGAAATGGCAAGCCTTCTACCATTTCCTAATAATTTTAATTTTCTATCTTAAATGAACTTTTTAATGATACTATCCTATTGAATACTAACCTTTCATCTGTAGTGTGTTTTGTATCTACATTGAAGTATCCATGTCTAAAGAACTGGAACTTATCCTGAGGTTTGGCATCTTTCATATTTGGTTCAACAAAACCTTGCAAAATCTCCAATGAATTAGGATTTATATTATCTAAGAATGTTTCTCCCTCTTCTTGTTGGTCATCAAGTATTAAGGGTTCATATAGTCTTATTTCAGCAGGTATAGCATTACTTGCCTCTACCCAATGAATTGTACCCTTAACCTTTCTCCCTGTAAAACCTGTTCCACTCTTTGTTTCAGGGTCATAGGTACATCTTAACTCAATTACATTCCCTTCCTCATCTTTTATAACTTCATTACATTTAATGAAGTAGGCATTTTTTAATCTAACCTCATTGCCTGGGAAAAGCCTAAAGTATTTTTTAGGTGGATTTTCCATGAAGTCATCTTGCTCAATGTATATTTCTCTTGAAAAAGGAATCTTTCTTTCACCTAGTTCAGGATTTTCGGAATTATTTTCTGCATCTAGCCACTCAATTTGACCTTCTGGATAATTTGTAATAACCACCTTAAGTGGTCTAATAACAGCCATTACCCTAGGCACTTTAAGCTTCAAATCTTCTCTTACAAAATGTTCAAGCATTTGCTCATCTACTAGACTGTTGCTCTTAGAAACACCTATTGCCCTACAAAAGTTTCTTATAGCCTCTGGAGTATATCCTTTTCTCCTTAGGCCAGATATAGTAGGCATTCTAGGATCATCCCAACCGTCAACTACATTCTCATCAACTAGTTGCTTTAACTTTCTCTTACTCATTACTGTATTAGTTAGATTAAGTCTAGCAAACTCTATTTGTTGTGGTATGCTCTCCATCTCACATTCTCTTACAAACCAATCATATAGTGGTCTTTGATCCTCGAATTCTAATGTACATATAGAATGTGTTATGCCCTCTATAGCATCTTCTAATGGATGAGCAAAGGAGTACATAGGGTATATACACCATTTGTCTCCTGTATTATGATGTGAAGTATGAGAAATTCTATAAATAACAGGGTCTCTCATATTGATATTTGGTGAAGCCATGTCAATTTTAGCCCTTAATACCTTTTCACCATCTTTGAATTCTCCCTTTTTCATACGTTCAAAAAGGTCTAAATTTTCTTCTACTGTCCTATTTCTATAAGGACTTTCTTTTCCAGGCTCTGTTAGTGTTCCTCTATATTCTCTAATTTCATCTGCAGATAAATCGCATACATACGCCTTACCTTTTTTGATCAGTAAAACTGCTCTATTATACATTTCATCAAAATAGTCTGAAGCAAAATGAAGCTCCTCCCACTGAAAGCCAAGCCACTTTACATCTTCCTTTATTGATTCAACGTATTCTACATCTTCCTTTGTAGGATTAGTGTCGTCAAATCTAAGATTTGTCCTTCCATTAAATTCATCAGCTAATTCAAAGTTTAATGTTATAGACTTAGCATGGCCAATATGTAAATAGCCATTTGGTTCTGGTGGAAACCTTGTAATTATTTCTTTATGCTTGCCTGCTTCTAAGTCGCTGATTACAATATTTCTGATAAAGTTTGATGATACTGGTTTGTCGTTCATTGTAACACAACCTTCCTTTTCTCTGCTTTATTGTTAACTTATAATATAACATAATTATAAGATTTTTTCTATTTTAATGTCTTTTATATGTATGATATACTATTTTAACCGTTTTAATAATTTTATGCAATCTTTTTAAAAAAGTTATATAGGCTTAAAGGTATCTTAAAAATCCTTCTGGATTATTTAAAAACGATTTGAAGAATTTAACCGACTCTATATCCATATAGTCTGTTTTCTTAATAGGTAAATCATTTAGGTCATATATAGTTGCACCAGGATAAGCCATTATAATTGGAGAATGAGTAGCTATAATAAACTGAGAGTTTTGGTTAATCATTTCCTTAAGCATGGCCATAAAAGCAAATTGATTCATAGGAGATAAGGGAGTTTCTGGCTCATCTAATATATATAGTCCATTAGGTATAAACCTTGCACTAAAAAACTCTAAAAAACTTTCACCATGTGATTTGCTCTCTAAATCACCATTATACATATTTTTCATTTCATATAGAGATCGTGTATAAGGCATTCGAGCTAAATCTCGTGCATACTGACTTCTACCATGAAATCTATTGTCAACATCAGCCAGCTCTTGTTCCATATCTGTTTTCATAATGTGTAGTTTTCTCAAATAATTAATGAAGTCCTCTGCTCTTAAGAAGAATCCTTTGTTAGTTTTTATGGTCCATGATAGCTTTAGATGTTTTGAAAGAGCCCTAGCATATTCAAATTCTCTGTCTTTGATTATATCTATATCACTTATTGTTATAGAACCGACAGCACAAGCAATTGCCTCTAGTAAAGTAGATTTCCCTGTACCATTTTCTCCGACAAGTATAGTTATGGGAGCATCAAAAGCTATTTTTGTAAATGACCTCACTAGAGGAATGTTAAATGGATACTCATCATTTAGCCCTTGATTTCTATTTGAATAGTGTACTTCTTTTAGATGAAACATTCTTTTCATCCTTTCACATTAGTCTGTTATGTCTATCTAAGTATTGATAATATCAAACCATACTTAAAAAGTAAAGAAAGCTATCTCCTAGTTAGCAAGAAATAGCTTTTCATACTTAATATAGTATTAAATTTACCTTAATGATTTTGATAGTTTTTTTGCTGCTTTTTTATATTGAATTTCAGCTTTTCTATTTAACTTTCTTTCAGTATATGCAGCTTCCTTTTTAAGCTTTAGATAGCTTTCGTATCTTTTTTTACTCAGAGTACCGTCATTAATGGCTTCCTTTACAGCACATCTTGGTTCAGATATATGAGTGCAGTCTGAGAATTTGCATCTCAAAGAAAGTTCTTCTATATCCTTAAATGCAGTATCTATACTTTCACTAACATCTAATATGTGGAGCTCTCTCATTCCTGGAGTATCTATAACTACTCCCCCTTCAGGAAGTATTAAAAGTTCTCTATTTGTAGTGGTGTGTCTTCCTTTTTCTCCAATACTGCTTACTTCCTGAGTTATCTGTCTGCTTTCACCTAGCAGTTCATTTATTATAGTGGACTTTCCCACTCCAGAAGAACCAATAAATGCAACTGTAGTTCCTTTTTTTATATAATTCTTAACTTCTGAGATTCCCGATTTATTAACACAGCTAATGCAGTGAACATCTATTCCAAACAAGATTTCAGATGTTTGCTTAAGTTTCTCCTCTATATCATTACACAGGTCTGCTTTTGTAAGTAATACAACTGGTCTGGAACCACTGTCCCAAGCCACAGTAATGTACCTTTCCAATCTTCTTAAATTAAAGTTATTATTTAAAGACATACATATGAAGGCTATATCTATATTAGCTGCAATAATCTGCTCATCAAATGAGTTTCCTGCAACTTTTCTAGAAAATTTACTTTTTCTTTTTAAAATTCCATGAATCATAACCCTATCTTTTTGATTAATATTTTTATCTAGTATTACCCAGTCTCCAACAGCAGGATAATCTTCCCTTCCTGTTGCTAAATTAGTCATCTTCCCAGAAACTGAAGCTAACACTTCACCATTTTCAGTATATATTTTATATAAATTTCTGTACTCCACTACTACTCTTCCAATGCTATATTCATCTCCATACTGTTTAACATCATCTTTAAAGTTCTCATTCCATCCTAAATCATACAAATTATATTTGCTTGTCAATTCTTAATCCTCCCATTATTTTAGGGCATAAAAATACCCTAGTTGTAGTTTTTACATGAACCACCTCTAGGGTTAATAGACACAAAAATACTATATAGTATAGATTAATTAAGCATTAATTATGAATGCTGACCTCTAGAAGTGGTATTATGAAATTATTAGACTTATTTAAATAAAAGTTACATTTGATATTTTTCATAACACATCACTCCTTCCATCATTCATAACTTAAGTAGTAATTTAATCTTAGCAAATTATATAGTTTTTGTAAATAGATATGGAGTAATTAAATGATTTCATATTCTCTTAATTTGGAAATCACGCTAATTATTTTTTCCATACTAATGCCTTGAGGTAAATATATTGTAAAATGAAATTCCTTCTCATCACTTTTATGAATCTTTTCTTTGTAAACCTCAATTCCTAAATTAGGTTGATAATAATCGATAAAATAGTCTGAAACACCATAAATCTCTATGTTATAGTCATTAAACTTATCTAATTGTAAATTTAATGCCTTTTCTTTTGATATTGTAGTCTCAATAAAAATATGATCTAAATTTAAACCAATATCCCCAACACCTTTAACTGATAAGACAGGGATAGGAAAATATTCATTAATGAAATTATCATCATACTTTATGGAATGCATATTAAACCATCCTGCATTGAAATAACTAAAACCTTGCTTTTCTAATATCTGCTTCAACTCTTTAAATTGCCTATGCAAAGGCTCATAAATATTGTTTAGTTCTTCAACTATTTTTAAATTCAATATCCTTACCTCCTAGATATTAAGATGGTAACATCCTTTTTCCATAAACATTAACAAATCAAATTATGCATTATAAATGATATATCATTTCTTTTGCAAGGTTAGCAGATTTATGTGCTGCTATTTCTTCAAATTTCTTATAATCTTTAACAGTTGCTTCGTTGGCTAAATCCGAAATACTGCGAATAACTAAAAAAGGAATATTGTTTACAAAAGCGGTATGTGCTATTGCTGCTCCTTCCATCTCTACGCAAAGTGCTTTATAAATTTGATGTAACTCTTTTTTTCTCCTAGTATCTGTTATAAAATCTTCACCTGATATAATTGTTCCAATATGATAATCCAAATCATATGACTTTGAAATTTTTATTGCTAAGTCAATTAAATTAGCATCTGCTATAAAAAATTCTTGATTTGGAAAACAATTTATCATCTGAATTCTACGCACATCATAGTATGTTAGCTGATTTGATATTACTACAGAAAGGTGCTTAATATCATCGGAAAGCCCTCCAGCAATGCCTGTATTGATTATTGCATCAACTGAATACTGGTCAATTAAAATCTGAGTATAAACTGCGGCATTAACTTTGCCAATACCACACACTAATAAAATAACTTCAATATCTTTAATTTTGCCTATGTAATAATCTAAACCTGCATGTGTTTCAACAAAACAATTTTCCAATTCATTTTTAATTATGTCTACTTCTATAGGCATAGCGCCAATAATCCCAACTTTTTTCATTTCTTCACCTTCACAATATTAATAATTTTTTAATATATAGTTCTGAACTTATGTAGTAACTTTGTTTAAAACCCCCTCTTAATTAAGATAATAAATATTTCACTAAACAAGCCAGAAAAAATGCCAAATTAGAAAAATGTTAACTATCGCTATAATTAATCCAAAGCAAGAAACAAACTATCTTAAAATATTAAATCTAGCAAAGCTTCCAATAAGATTACCCTGTAACGATAGACTTCCTATTATTAAATATCCAGTATCCCCAAGTAGAAAAACTACAAGACTAAAAAAGCAATATAAAAAATAAATCAGTTTTATGCCATACCTTGATTTATGTGCAACAAACAATAGAATGTATCCAAATAATATAGTAATTAAACTACCTGAAACAGCTATAATACCATATTTTACTTTATTTTTACTATTCCTAATTTCCTCAAATGAAGAGAGTTCGTCCTTCAAATACACTCTGCCAAGTGAAAACTTGTTTTTTATAGCCTAGTAAAATTGTAGTAATTACATGTCCTAACTCATGTAAAAAGCTATAGAATAATAAAGCAATGGTTAATATCATTGCTGCATATAGAATTTCTTTTCTATTTAAAGATTTAGTAAAAGACATAATAATAGTAAAAATAATAACCAGCAAAAATCTTCCTTAAATATGCTAATATAGCTGATTTCATTTTAGTTCCCTCATTAATGAATTTTGATCTCTATTTTTCTGTATTCATAATGTCCTTGGAAAGTCCGTTAATAATCATATCCTTTACTTGTTTAAGCTCCTGTCCTTCTCCATTTTCTTCACTGTATGTCCACCCAAAACCATCACCTTTATATCTTGGAAATACATGCATATGGTAATGTCCAACATCATTAAAAGTCCCGCCATTTTGCATTATGCTATAACCATCAGGCTTAAATATCTCTTTTAGAACCCTTGTAGCTTTCATAGCGAATTTCATTATATGAGTAGCAACATCCTCATCTAAGTCATCTAGATCAATATAATGTTCCTTTGGTATTATCAATAGATGTCCACTATTTATAGAGTCCATATCTAAAAAAAGATATTATTTTTTCGTCCTCATATATTATCTCTGGAACCTTTTCCTTATTAGCAATCTTACAAAATTCACAATTCTTATCTATGTAATCCATCTACCTCACCCATTTAAATAATATTATCTAACTAAAAAACATATCTATTATATACCCTTAAAAATCTATTAAATTGTAACTTCATTTGCTTAATACTTGCTTTCAGATAATGTCCTATATAAGAAAAGCAACAAAATTCTACTAAACGCAAACCTTTAAAATATGACTTCGAAGCCCAATGCTGGCTCTAAGCATATCTTATAAATCTCCAATTGTTATCTAAAGAGCCAATCTGGCAACAACTTCACCATCGGAAATATCCCCTGTTTCAACAAAACCAAAAGAAGCATATAGTTTTTGAGCCACTTCATTTTTTGGATGATATGAGAGATATACAGAAACTGCATTCCCTTGTGGAAAAGTTCTAATTAGTTCCAATACTTTTGCAAATGCTTTTTTACCATATCCTTTCCCTTGAAACTTTCTATCGATCATAAATCTACATATCCCATAACTTTCTTCAGAATAGTCACTCTCTTCAGCTGTATCATGATACATCATCACGAATCCAATAACTTTACTGTCTTCGCATATAGCATACGTCATAGGTGGTAGTTCATCATTTAACAATGCAACATATGATTGTGCTAAACTATACATATTTGAAGCAATAAAATCATCTTGTTCATCTTTAACCCTAAGACGTATACATTCTTCCCAATTATCCCATGTAATTTTCTCTAATGTAATCATTTCATCATCCCCCTTTTTTAAGCAATATTAGTATATCTCTAAACTAGTGGTTTTTACTAGTTCTAATTTCGGTACATGTCATCTAAGTTATAATTTTTCAAAAAGACTTTTTGTCTTATCAATTGATGAGTTAGTATAGTAAGAGTATACCACTCATAATTTAACATTATATAAGTCTATGACAAGCTATATATGGTGAAAATAATAAAATATTTCTGTTATCAGTATTACATTTTCAGTATATAATCTCTAGCATAATAATACAACCTCCTATTTATTTCTGAAAAGAAATAGTGAAACAAAAGAAGGTCATTAATAGACTTTGACTTTTTATGACCTTTCTTTACTAATGTGGAATACACAA
>NZ_FMDO01000042.1 GCF_900095305.1 Proteiniborus sp. DW1
GTAGTAGACAGACTACAAGAAGAGCTACTAAAGGACAAGTATTTACATGCTGACGAAACCCCAGTCCAAGTATTAAATAAAGAGGGCAGGAAAAACACCACAAAATCATACATGTACAGTAGGCAGAAAGAACTGGACCTTCTGTTTCTGTGGTAGTCCTGAAGGTGCTAATGCAAGTGTAACTGTCTACTCACTGGTAGAAACAGCAAAGGCAAATGGACTAAACCACTATAAGTATTTAGAGCATATATTCATATATTGTCAATATTACCAGGTACTAATTTAAAAACCAACTCAAAGGTCCTAGATCTAATGATGCCTTGGAATGAGCAAATACAAAATATATGTAAATACTATTTATAGGGATATCATAGCGATATCCCTATAATTATACAATACATATTTTATTAAATGCTTACCTTATTCCCTGGCTTAGTGTTAGCTTTCATATTCTAATATAATTTCAATTACCCTGTCTCTAACTTTATTTATTTCATCATAATTCATATTTGGAATATACTGTGCTTCCATTAAATCGTGGTTCTTCTTTGCACCGGCTAACTTTTCTATGGCAATGGAAATTAAACTTTCATAAACTTTTTTGTTATCTATTATGCTATCCTTGTAGTTATTGTATATTTCTTTATTAACGTATTCGTCTAAGTCTATAACTTTGAAGCTTTTGCTCTTAGCTGCCTCCATTATAGATAGAGCTACTCCTAAATCTTTGATTATAATAGTCTCTATCTTCTCTGGTATGAGTGGTGTATGGAAAACTTCTACATCAAAGCCTCTCTGAATAGCTTCTAGGTATATTTTTTTCATCAAAGTTGTTTTCCCTGTACCTAGTTCTCCCTTTATATAATAGGTCTTTTCAATGTCTCTAAGTAGTGTATCTGTGTGCTCTGCCCATCCTGTTGGAGTGTATGCACTGCCAAATAAGTGTCTTTCTTTACCTATCTTATATGCCACTGATGCTCCAATAAATATTTCGTTTATTAAATCATAGGCTAAAACATTAAGTTTTCCGAAGTCTAAAGCTTCTTCCATTTTCCATATTGTATCCTCTTGAATAAGCCTTGCAGCTCCAAAGTATTTGTATGCACTTTTATAATATTTGCTATTTCTATCTATTACCTTAATTATTTCTTCCCTATTTCCTTCTAGACCTTTTGAGTTCCAGTGTTCTCCTAGATTAATTATCATGTCTATGGCACCAGGATATTTGGGATCAGTTACATGTGGTGCTGTACCATCTAATATTGCGATTTTTAGTTTAGGTATCATTATACTATCAATGGATTCTCTATCTGAAGCACAATGATGATATTCTACATCATAGCCTCTTTCTTGCATATAAAGTCCAATCTTACGCATCATTGAGGACTTACCTGTGCCAGGTCCTCCCTTTAATATAATTATCTTATTAGCCTCTTTTCTATCAATTATATAGTCAAAATATGAAAAGAAGCCTTTTGACGTATTGCCTCCAGGAAACATTCTTCTTTCTTTACCTTTCATTTAAACTCTCCTTCCAGTCTTATAACTCCGATTACCCTTACTTTAATATTGTATTAGAATTATATATACTTAGTTACAGTATATATAATTCTTTTCACTTCAACCAATTGCTACTCTGATAAAGAGATTTAATTAATATTAAACTTTTCATGTCACTCAACTGTAAATTCCTCTGTTGTAAGCTTATTATTCCATATACGCCCATCAGAGCGATAGTATTTCCTTATTACACTATCATCTATTTTAGTATAATCTATTACAAAAACCTGTCCTGTTTCTATAATCATTGGATAGTTGTCAAAAGACAGTACATCCCCTGTTTAAGGAACAGAATTAGTATAATCCATAGCCTCTAACCCAGTGTGTGCTGCTCCATAAATCCCCATAATATTTTCACCACTTAATTTGCCAAACTCACGTATAAAATTCTCCACCATCTTATTTTCACGATACACATCATCAGAATGTGTATAATAATACTTCCCCTGCTCTATTGCCTCCGTCGTTAGTAGGTATTGCTCAGAGTCCTGCAAACCATTTTTAGTTAAATAATTCAAAAATCTTGCTCCAGTAGCATTGTATTGGTGTCCAACATCTGTACCATGGAAAATAGTTTCAGGACACTGACTTTTTATTTTCTCATAAAACTCTTTAATTTTAGGAGTATAACAAGCAGTACCAATCCAGTCATTATATATGGTATCGAGTATGCTGTTGTCTTCTGATTGCATCCATATGTTCAAAAACTCTGCGGTATAGTACGGAAGTTCAACAAATAAATGTCTCATATCTTTATTGTGATAGTACTCATACCACAATTCAAATTCTTTATCTAGAATTTTCTCTACACCATGCACTTCCCCATATAAATAAATCTGGCCTAAAGATTGTATTGGAGATGCAGGTATATCAATTTTAGTAGTGCTATTTGAGCAAGCTGATAACGCCAGTAACATAGTTATCATCACAGCTATCAGAAAAATACTTTTACATTTCATTATCTCACCTCATTAAATATTTAAAATGTTTATTCCTGTAACACAAAATATATTTGTATGACTTCAGAGTTGTTCTCTGTGAGCTATAAGTTATGATTAAACAGACGATAAAAAACAGTAATGTACTTCACAATATTGTTATAAATGGTTAAAATATAAAAATCATTTAAATATTAGAAATATATTTGTTTGTTTATTAAATTTACAAACTTAATATAATAGTTCTTAAATACTTTAAATACTCTATACTTTGATTATTTACCTCTATCTATTGACAAATCAAATGAATTTGATAAATTATAATTAGCACTCTATTAAGGAGAGTGCTAATTATTGATTTTTTTACGAAGGGAGAGACTTTTATGGTAAAAAAAGAATTTAAAGCTGAGTCTAAACGATTACTAGACCTAATGATAAACTCTATTTATACTCATAAGGAAATATTCTTAAGGGAACTGATTTCTAATGCAAGTGATGCCATTGATAAAATGTACTACAAAGCACTAACAGATAATAACATAGTATTTAATAAAGATGATTATTACATTAAAGTTTCTGTAGATAAGGATAGCAGGATAATAAAAGTATTTGACACAGGAATTGGTATGACAAAAGAAGAACTAGAAGAAAACTTAGGAACAATAGCAAAAAGTGGTTCCTTTACATTTAAGAATGAAAATGAATTAAAAGACGGATACGATATCATCGGCCAATTTGGTGTAGGCTTCTACTCCGCATTTATGGTAGCAGATACAGTTACGGTTTTTAGCAAAGCATTTGGTTCTGAGCAAGGCTATAAGTGGGAGTCATCTGGCGCTGATGGATATACTATTGAGCCATGTAATAAGGAAAGTGTTGGTACAGAAATAATACTAAAAATAAAAGAAAATACTGATGATGAAAACTATGATGAATTCTTAGAAGAGTATAGAATTAAATCTATAATAAAGAAATATTCAGATTTCATAAGGTACCCAATTAAAATGGATATTAGCATAAGAAAGCTTAAGGAAGGCACTGAAAATGAATATGAAGAAGTAGTTGAGGAAAAAGTTGTCAATAGCATGGTTCCTATATGGCGTAAGAATAAAACTGAACTTACTAATGAAGACTATGAAAACTTCTATTCTGAGAAACACTATGGCTTTGACAAGCCTATAAAACACATACATATTAGCGCTGATGGAGCTGTAAGATATAACTCTATTCTATTTATTCCAGAAAAAACTCCTTTTGACTTTTATACTACAGAGTACGAAAAGGGTCTTGAACTATACTCAAGTGGAGTATTAATTATGGAAAAATGCCCTGACCTACTGCCAGATTATTTTAGCTTTGTAAAAGGTATGGTTGATTCTGAAGATTTATCATTGAATATTTCCAGAGAACTTCTGCAACATGATAGACAGCTAAAAATAATCGCTAAAAGAATCAAGGAGAAAATTAAAAGTGAATTGCAATTACTTCTAAAAAATGAAAGAGAAAAATATGAAAAGTTCTATGAGAGCTTTGGTAGACAATTAAAATATGGAGTCTACAGTGATTTTGGTCAAAATAGAGAAACTCTTCAAGATTTATTAATGTTCTATTCTTCTACAGAAAAGAAAATGGTTACTTTAGATGAATATGTAAGTAGGATGAAGGAAAATCAAAAGTACATTTACTATGCATCAGGAGACTCTGTTGAAAGAATTGATAAAATGCCTCAAATTGATCTTTTATCAGAGCAAGGATATGAAATACTATACTTTACTGATGATATAGATGAATTTGCAATTCGTATGCTAATGAATTATAAGGAAAAAGAATTTAAATCCGTATCTAGTGGAGATTTAGGTATTGAAGATAATGATAAGGATAAAGAGGAAAAGCAAAACTCTGATTCTGAAGAAAATAAGGACATATTTGAGTTTATGAAGAACACACTATCAACTAAAGTAAAAGATGTTAGAGCATCAAAAAGACTTAAAAACCATCCAGTATGTCTTGCAACTGAAGGGGAGCTAACTATAGAAATGGAAAAAGTTCTAAATGCGCTTCCTAATGCTCAAGAAATAAAAGCTGAGAAAATACTAGAGATTAATACAAATCATGAAGTATTTAGTGCTTTAAAGAAAGCCTATGAAAACGATAAAGAAAAACTAAAATTATATACTGATGTTTTATATAATCAAGCATTGCTTATTGAGGGATTACCTATAAATGACCCTGTAGAATTTACAAATAATATTTGCAAGCTAATGGCTTAGATAGGGAATGTGAAAAAATCTGTGCTTTTGTGAAAAAACATGCTCTTTTCTGGTGCATCTTAAACTTTCACTCCAGAAAAGAGCATTTTCTTTACAGCTATAGCAAAGTTATTATTATAAATAAAGCTATTATCTGAAACATAACGATTAGAGTACTCTAGATTTAAGCAGATGCTGATTTACTAGAAGCTCTTTTTCCTCCTTAGTCAATTGCTTTATTGCGTATTCCCTTTTAGCCGCCTCTACTCTATCCTGCATTTCTTCAAAGTAGACAAGCTCTACTGGTCCATTTGCCCTAGTGTATTTAGAGCCTGTTCCTTTATTGTGTTCCTTTACTCTACGTTCTAAATCCGTTGTCCAGCCTGTGTATAGTGAATTATTTTTACATCTTACCATATACACAAAGACTTTTTCCCTATGACTAGTTTTTTGTGTTTTACTCTCTTTTGTAGCTAATTTATTCATTCTACTTTTACCTCTTTATCTAATTCAAAAGAATATATATATATTTCTTTAACCTTTCTTTCCGTAATCTTTTCAAGAGCCTCTTTATATAAAGCCATCTGTCCTCTGTATTTATCCACCATATTTTCCAAGTTACCCTCTAGAATGTAATCAGTTTTATAGTCAATTAAAACTAATTCCCCTTCTTCTTCAAAATAACAGTCAATAATACCCTGTATAAGTATATTTTCAGTACAATCCTGTATATCTAAAACCTCTGCTGCCTTTTTATTTAAAACAAAAGGTACCTCTCTATTGACATTATTTGAAGACAATAATCTTAGACCTATAGGACTCTTGCAGAAGTTAAGTATCTTATCTATATCTACTACCTTAGCTTCTTCATCTGATAATAGCTCTTCTATGACCATTTCATCTACTTTTTTTTCTATAGATTCTCTATCTAGAGCATTACTTAGGTTAAGATGCTGCATTACAAAGTGAATTATAGTACCTATCTCTGCCTTTGTAAAAGGTTTTTTACCTTCTAAAAACTTTGGCATCTTTACAATTGATGGTATCTTATAATTTAATGCCTCTAAGGATTTAAAGGTAGTCTTCTTAATATCTGAAACAGACATTTTTGAAGGTATATTGATTGAATTATTATACTCATAACTCCAACTAAATCTTCTATTAATCTCATCACTATAATTGCTAGGGCTGTAATCATTAAAATACTCTAGCTTATGTCTAAACTCCTTTTTATTTACTGGTTCAGACTGGTCGGCTATATATAAGTCTTTTCTTGATAATATGTTGATTTTAAAGCTTATCTCTTTGCTTTCATCCTCTTCAGGTAAGCTTCCATACATATCCTCTATTCCAGCAAGTTCCCTTAAAATATTCCCATGAGAATGTTTTGCAAGACTGTTGCATATCCAGTCAAAATAGTTTTTACTATTAGATAAATAGTATAGATTAGTTTCCTTGCACCATTTCTTTGCTTCCTTTGGGACATCCTTTATGCTTCCTACAAGAATTAGTCTATCCTTTGCTCTAGTCAATGCAACATAAAGTATTCTCATCTCTTCCGAAAGGCTTTCTAATTTTACTTTTTTCTTTATGGCAATTTGAGGTAGTGTATTTGTATATCTTCTTTTTATTGCATCAACATACTTAGGTCCAAGCCCTAAATCCTTATGAATCAATATATCATCCCTAGCATCCATAAGATTAAATTGCTTTCCAAGTCCTGCAAGAATTACTGCAGGGAATTCAAGCCCTTTGCTCTTGTGTATACTCATAATTCTTACAACATTTTCATTTTCACCTAGTGTCTTCGCAGTTCCCATATCCCCACTACTACTTTTCAGCTTTTCAATAAATCTAATAAAATTGAATAATCCATTGGCTGTGCTTTTATCAAATTCACAGGCTCTATCCACAAGTATTCTTAGGTTAGCTTGTCTTTGGATGCCACCAGGCATTGCACCAAAATAATGATAGTATCCAGTATCAATCATAAGCTTCCATATGAATTCATCAAGCTTAGAGTACCTAGATTCCTCTGCCCATTTATTTAAATTGCCTATAAAACTAGAAAGCTTATTGCTTAGATTATCATCATTAGATTGTATATAACTTTTTATTGCATTGTAATAGCTAGTCCCTTTATTTGATACTCTTATATTAATTAATTCCTCTGTAGTAAAGCCTCCAATAGGTGATCTCATAACACTTAATAATGGAATGTCCTGTCTTTTGTTATCTATTATACTTAGAAAATTTAAAAATATCTTTATTTCAAGTGCATCTAAGTATCCTGCATTGTCATCTGCGTACACAGGTATATTTTCATTTTTCAATACATCATTAAAAACAGATGCCCAATTTTTCATTGTTCTAAGGAGTATAACTATGTCTTTGTATTCAATTTTTCTAAAGCTTTCACTCTTTACATCATAGGTCGTCTTTTCAACTAACTCCTTTATTTTATTTGCTATTATTCTTGCCTCTACTTCTATACTAGCCATTTCCTCTAGTTCTTCATCTAAGTCCTCTAATCCATCTGTCATCTTTTCAATTATATTTATTTCAATAGGCTTATCTCCATCAATATGCTTTTTATATTTTGCTCCCTCATATAAAAATGCTGCTTCGTTATATTCCACTTCTCCTAGCTTTTCTGACATTATATTTTCGAATATAAAGTTTACTCCATCTAGTATTTCTTTTCTACTCCTAAAGTTTTTAGATAAATCTATTCTTTTATTTAGACCCGATGCATCGCTAACGTATGAATTATATTTTTCCAAGAAAAGTGATGGATCTGCAAGTCTAAATCTATATATACTCTGCTTAACATCTCCTACGAAAAACAAATTATTATCCCTTTTCATTCTATTTATTATAGTCTCTTGAACTATATTACTATCCTGATATTCGTCTACAAATATATACTCAAATTTGTTTCTGTACTCTTCGCTAACTTCTTCATTTTCTAGAATTCTTAATGTATAATGCTCTAGGTCATTGAAATCTATTATGCCCTTTTCTATTTTCTTACTTGTGTACATCTGTGAAAACTCTACTACTAAATGATATAAATACTTCATAAGAGGATATAGTTCATTTATCTCAGCTCTATATTGTTCAATACTCTTATTAAATACATCTTTCTTAAATGTACTGTCAATAATAGCTTTATAGCTATCTCTTAATTTAGCGGCTTCTTTTTTTAGTTCCTCGTCTACATCCTTTGAAACTCTCTTTAGTTTATCATGACTGATACTTGCTAAAAGCTGATTAAATCTCGCAATACCTTCTTTCTCTAAGGCTTCCTCTAACCTTTCAATATTGATTAAATCACTTCTTAAGGCATCTAGATAGCTTTCTGGTCCATTTGGCTTGTTACAAACCTTAATTGCTTCATTTATTAAATCCTTAGCTCCACTTAAATCAATTTTTATGCTATCTACAATGGTTTTTATCCAAATACTTTGCTCCAACTCTTCTTGGTTCATACTAAACATTTCAATCATTTCTTCAAGCCATTTCTCTGGATAAGGCTTACTTTGAATAAATGAATAAATTCTAAGAATCAAATTCTCAAGATTAATATCGTTTCTATTTCCTCCGAAACTCTCTACTAATCTAATAAAGTCCTCATGTCCCTTTTCATATTCAGATTCTAAAAGTTCCTCCAAAATATCTTGAAGCATGATTTGTAGTTCAGTAGTATCCCCTATCTTAAAGACTGGATCTATATCTATAAGGTGAAAATGCCTTCTAACTACATTTATACAAAATGAATGGACTGTTGTAATATGTGATTTGGTTAGTAGGCTTATTTGTCTCCTTAGCTTTTCCTCATTTTCTCCACCTTTTTCTATTTCTTCCATCAGTGCAAGAAGTATTCTTTCTCTCATTTCTCCTGCTGCTGCATTAGTAAAGGTTACTATTAATAGTTTATCTATGTCTACCATATCCTCAGTTACTAATTTTATTATTCTTTCAACTAATACTGCTGTTTTTCCAGAACCAGCTGCAGCTGATACTAATAAGTTACAACCTCTACAAGTTATTGCTTCCTTTTGTGCTTCTGTCCATTTTGGCATTATTCTTCACCTCCTGTCTTCTCCTTGATTTTTTGCAAAACATCCT
Organism: Proteiniborus sp. DW1; assembly: GCF_900095305.1. Lineage (NCBI taxonomy): Bacteria > Bacillati > Bacillota > Clostridia > Eubacteriales > Proteiniborus > Proteiniborus sp. DW1. The sequence goes on from NZ_FMDO01000042.1 coordinate 8,879, forward strand.
CATCTTTTAATTTCTTTATATTTTTGAATTTGTTGTCCTCAAAGCTAGTTTCAAATTGGCATATAGTTGAGAATTCACAATATGTACAGGATACATATTTGTCTGTTTTACAAGGCTCTATTTTTATCTTTCCTTTCAGTATCTCCTCTGCAATTTCAGATATTAATCCCTTAACATGCTTAATAAGCATGTTTAATTCCTCTTTATCTAAAACTGAAGAGTTCTTTGAAAAGCTCCCATCCTTATTGATACTTACTGGTATTACAGTTGAATGATTAGTTTCCTCAATATCTCTATCAATGGCTCTGACTATATTTATGTCTTTTAGGATTATTCCATCTAATTTTAATTTCTTAGCTATTTCTTTCTCAATTATTTCTAAATCTTCTTCATCAGATTGTACCATTGGGTCATCTATTCTAAAGTAGAAAACTCCTGCAGGATAAATATCACTTTTTACTAGCTTATCCCCATTAGAGATAATTGCATCTGCATAGACTAGTAGCTGTATTTGCAGTCCATAGTAGACGTCAGAAAGACTAAAGGCTTTAGTGCCTGACTTATAGTCTATTATCTTTACGAAGCTTTCTTTTTCTCCTTCTAGAACATCTACTCTATCAATTCTTCCTTCTAGCCTTACTTCGTCACCATTTGGAAGGCTTATAATTATTGGAGGTATTTTGCTATTTGGTCCATCACCAAATATTACCTCGTGCTGTTTAGGAACAAAGTCTCCCTTTCTTATGTGTTCAGTTATTGTCCATAAGGCCCTCTTGCTTATTCTCTTTAGTCTATTTACCATATACTTGTATCTATTAGTGCTTAACAATAGTCCATGTTGGAAGTCGTCTATCATCTTATCAAGTACCTTTTCTACAATCTCATCTGATTTATTGCGGTCAATATCACTCCAGCTTAGATTTTCCAATGTAAGCTCTTTAGAAAATTCCTCAATTGAATCATGGAACAACATGCCTATATCAGGGCTTTTTATCTCATGAATTTTTCTTTCTTCTGGTGCTAATCCATATTTCACAAAATGCGAATAAGGGCAATTCACAAACTTTTCTAGTCTAGAAATACTAGTTCTAAATGGTACTTGATAAATCTGTCTTGTATAATGCTCATCAATTCTTTCTTGTTGATTTTTATGATATAGGCCTTCTATAACTATTTTTAGTTTTTCTCTCCATTCATCCTTATTGAAATACCAATTATATATGTCCCACCATATACTATTTATATTATCTCCATCTAAAGCATTTCTAAGGTTTTCAACTAGATACTTAAAGGTAGACATGGGTGTAGATACTAAGTTTAACTCACTTTCTTCATCCTTTACTATGTCACTATATATAGTAAGATTGCTATAAACTTTTTTTATCCTGTCTATATACATTGAAGGCCTTATGGTTTTTCCCTCGCTATCACCTAATGCATAGCTAATGAATAAATAATCGCTAGGTTTGGTAAATGAAGCATATACAGAAAACTCTTCTTCGCAGGCCTTTGTTTCACTATCTGTAGAAATCTCTATGCCTAAACTCTTCATATCTGCCTTCTCTTCGTCAAGCAGTAGTCCACCTTCCTCTATAGTAGAAGGAAGTATTCCATCATTTACACCTACAACGAATAATGCCTTTATATCATGGCTTCTAGATCTATCTAAGTTTCCAACTAGAACCTGATCCATTGTAGGTGGTATTACCCCCACCTGATATTCTAGAAGTCCTGACTCTAGTATCTTTACATATTCACTAATTGTGACCTTCTTGTCCCCTAGTATCTCTACTAACTGGTCTAATACTTCCATGAGTATATTCCAAATTTGAGTGTTTTCATTAACCAAATCTAAGTATCCTTTATCTTTCTGGTCCTCAATTAGATTATTTAGCTTTTCTTCAATATTCATGACTGTTAGAAACTCAAATAGATATTTAGTGATTTCATCTACTCTCGTTTTGCTTTTTACTTTCTTTTTAAATTCTAAAATATGCTCTGTAAATTTTTTTCTGATACTATTAATTCTTTCTAACTCTGATGACTGCTCCCCATATGCAAAATCATCTAGCCACTTGTCACCCATAATGCCATATCTAAGAACATAGTTTTCTAGTTCTTCGTATTCATTTTTATCTAAATCACTAAAACCTGTCTTAATAAATTTAAAAATGTCATCATATCTAAAATTCCTAGAAACTATTTCAAGACCTGATATGATAAATTTCACTATTGGATTATTCATTATACTTCTTTTTTCATCAATAAAGTATGGAATACCATATTCACTAAAAACCCTTTTTATAGTTGGACTATAAACATCAATTATATTACATACTACAGAAATATCCCTCCATCTGTAATTCTTGTCTCTTACAAGTGACACTATTTGAGATGCAACATTTTCAATTTCTGTATACTGGTTTAAACTATAGAAAACCTTAATTCTTTCTGTCTTCTTCTCATATTTTCTATAGGGGTATGCGAATAGTTGTTGTTCCAGATGCCAAATTTCCTGATTCTTATAAATTGGATTTATATTTAGTACAGTCTTTCTTTCTTCTACACTATTTTGTTGAGCTATTTTTCTCAGTCTTCCATATGTGTTAAGTGTAGTCCTAAATATATTTGCATCATTTGAACTGTTTAAATCCAAAGTAAGAGAAACATTTAGTTTTCTACTCTTTAGCATAAGCTTTTCTATTATCTTATACTCTAAGGCCGAAAAGCTATTAAATCCATCAACCCAAATCTCTGCATCATCAAAATAAATAGAATTATCAAGCTTTTCTATGACTAACTTCATCTTATCTTCATCATCAGCATATTTGCCTTCCATATACTCATTGAACTTACTGTATATAAGTGATATATCCTTTAGCTTTCTCTTTAGCATACAATCCTGTGTAATGCTCTCTAGCTTTTCTTCAATAACTTCGGTTTGAATATCGTCCTTCTTGAGTTCAGTTATGAGCTGACAAAAGCTTGATAAAAAACCATCCTTTTTCGAAGCTTTATTAAAAACAGTCAAATCTTTTGCATTTTCTTCAAATAGCTTTCTAAGTACCATTATCTTTCCTAATTCATTTATAGCAGTTTTTTTGATACCTCCTACTTCATTCAAAACCTTATAACCAAGCCTTTGAAAGCTTAGTACCTCTACTCTCATAATACCTTGGAGGTTTTTCTTGAATATTAAATCTGCTTCTGCCTGTAAAGTAAATTGTTCAGGAACTAAAAGTATAAGCTTATGATTGCTTTTCTCTTTTAATCTGTACTCAATCTCATCCAAGATTCTACTTGTCTTCCCTGAACCAGCTCGTCCTAAAATATATCTAATTTTCATTTGATCACCTCACTCAGACCTATAATCTATAATTCTATTTTCAGTATCTATTTCCTCTTAGAAAAAGCTTCTAACTAAGTATTAAGAGACCATTTTTTAACCTATTCTACTTTTGAGCATATTGTATTTAAATAGATATTTTGAAGCTTTTAATTATTTGCATTTCAAGTTACTTAGCAGTAGCCTATATGCAAAATAAGATGACCTAGGTCATCTTATTTTAATATATCTATATCCATTGTATCAACCCAAATTGTATCACTGGGCTCTAGGTTTATGTATACTTTTAAATAATCACCATTTTTAGTATTAATCTCAACATTATGTAATGTCCATGTATTAGCCTTTAGATTTGCCTTATTAACAACTTGCGAAAGCAGTTTATCCTCCGACTCTAATTTTAAAACCAGAGTACATTCAGTAGATTTATCGGAATTGAGCCATAAGGACAGATTAACTGTTCTATTTTTTGCATAAGCAAAGTTACTATCCTCAAAGTCAATGAAGCCTATTAGGTAAGAAGATCTTTCTTTACTATCATTATTAACCTTTAATGCATATTCTCCCCTATGGTATTTTGTAAAATCTAAAACTCCCACTGCTTTTTCATTTTCATTTAATGACTTAATTTGGTCCTCAGTAAAAAATTTATCTAAATCCTCTCCACGCTTAAAGGCATCCTCTATATTAGGGTCTTCATTTTGTTTCTCTTCATCTGGTAAATCTATACTTTCCATTTTTTCATCATCATTATCAACAGCATTATCTGTAATACCTAAATTTGGTTTGTCTGATACAGTATCAATAGTGTCTTTAGTATTTTTTAAAAGAGATATAGATCCCCATACGATTATGGGAACCAATAGTAGCGCTATAATAATTCCCTTAGTTTTAATATTATAGGTTATTCTATTTCTTGACATGCTTTTTCTCATCTGTGTAACTCGTTCAATATCTTCTTTTTCAGGATTAATTAACTTGTATGTACTTGTAGACTTGTAATCTGAAACTAAATCATTAAACCCTAAATACTCGTAACTTAAACACTTATTTATGATCCTTTGTATATCAGGAGGAGTACCTTTAGCTATACTTCCATCACCTATTTGATTCTTAGTAAATATAATATGCATTGTATTTGCAATTGTCTCTAGTACATCTTTTATATTGGCATAAATAGTTTTTGGATTTAACAATAAAATACCTGAAAACTTTATATCCCCGTTATCATCTACAACTAGATTGCTATGATTAAACAAGCTAACAATGAAGCTAGCTGAAAGAGTTTTTAGCTTTGATAAAGTCTCTATTATATTTGTGGTATTATTGATTTGCTTTGTCAATGTCATACCATTTTCTTGTATATATTCTAGTAATGGCTTATGGTGATAGTACTCTGATATGACAAGTATACCTTCATCTACTTCACTGACATCTTTTATAGATGAAAAAAAACTTAGTAATTCACTGTTATCAATATCATTAAAAAAGTCTTTGTTTCTTATCAAATTCAAAAGATAATATGCATTTTCTTCCTTATGCTTACATACATAAATTTCTTGAAAATCATTTTGATAATAGCTGTTAACAATCTCAAGATTCCTTAAATGTAAATCTAGCATAAAATCTTCCTTTCAGCTTATTTAAATATATTTTATCATTTTGTGCAAATTATGTCACATACTTTCGACAAATTATAGAATAAAAATAAAATTAATTATATTTTTATATAAAAAGCTGAATATCAGATTCTGATGCATCCTTAAGATATTGATATACTTCTATAATCTCCAACTCAGGTATAAAGTCTTCCTTTTTAAATCCCATGACTTCTACAGATAATTTACATCCATAAAACTTAACTCCTTTCCTTCTAGCACCATCTAAAAAATCTTTTAGCATTGGTTTTTCTTTATCTTTCATCATTTTTTTTAGCATTCCTTTACCTACTCCACACATGTTCATCCTTGATAATGCTAACTTCTCAGCACTATTAGGAGTAAACATGCTGAACATCTTTTCAAAAAAAGACTTATGTTTAGCTTGAAACTTATTCTCTTCTCTTACCATTAGTAATCCCCAAAAAGCACAAAATATTGTGACCTCCATATCTAGCTCACTTGCACCATTAGCAAGTATTAGTGCAGCCAATGCCTTATCATAATCACCACTAAAAACTAATAAATTTAATTTTTTAGACAAAAAAACACACTCCCTTCGGTACTAATATATTTCCCATAAAGAGTGTATTTAATGCGAAAAGCAGATTACGAGATTTTTGATTTTATGCAAGTCACTTTTGAAACAGCTATGTGAAATCCTATATTATAATAAATCTAGCATTTGGAAGCATTTTTTTAAGTACTAAATGAATATTATTGTCAACATCTGCGCTGTTAGGTGATAAACCCATAACAATATGAGTGATATCATTCTTTAATGCAAAATCAGAAATTGCCTTAATAACATTCTTCGCTCTAATAACTGTCAATTCTGCTCCTGCTTTTTTAGATACTTCAAAAAGATATTCTAATGCTTCTCCGTCATTTGAGTTGTACAAAAAATTATCATTTTCACTTACTACGTTTATTATAAATAAATTGTCTCCTTCTCTCTTTTCATCATGGCCACTCTTTATAAGCCTCTCACAGGTTTTTTGCTGAGTAACACAAACCATGATATTTTTATTATCTTCCATAAATCAGGCTCCTTTCAAGAGAAAGTATATAAAGCAATTAACAGAGCAAAATATCCAACTTATATTATTATATCAATGAATAATAAAAAAATAAAGAAAAGAAGTGACATGTTTACTTTTGTTAATAAAGTATTAACAAAAAACTTTTAGTCTCTTAAACTTTCTAATCAATAGAACTATCTAATTCTTTTTTCAATTTATATATCTCATATTCTAATTCCTTTATTTTGTTCTCTGCATACTTTTTCTTATGATTGGCTTGAATTTGCTTTTGGTTACATCCTCCATTATTTGATGACTGTGTTTCCGCAAAAGCAGCTAAAAAAGCAAAAAAATCTCCGATCAAAGTTATGAATGCACCTAATAGTGCTAATTGCACAGTATCAAAATTACTTCCAGAATTATTAGATTTGCCCACACTTATCACCTCTCTAACTATTGTATTAATTTGGTAAAGCTTTTGTGTATCTAGTGCTATTGAAACACCTTTAGTGAGTAAACAGTTAAAGATTAGACCAACATAGGGCAAAAAGAAAAAGCCGCTTAAGCGGCTTTTTTACTATGGCGGGAATATGTGGGAATCGAACCCACCCAAGAGGCTCCTAACCCCTCGCGCTGGTTTTGAAGACCAGAGGGCACACCAGCACCCATCTACTCCCATGTATGTTATAATTATTGACACCATTAGATTATAACATACATTTTTTTTTTACACAAGAACAATTTTTTCTATCGAATTTGTTACCTCGTATATGTTTTCTATAAGTTTTTCTTAAGCTCATTTAATTCTTCTGTTGTAAGATTACGCCAGTGTCCAATTTTCAAATTCCCTAGCTTAATGTTCATTATTCTTATACGGTTCAGTTTTACTACTTGATAACCAAATGCTTGACACATACGCCTTATTTGTCGATTAAGCCCTTGAGTTAGAATGATACGAAATGTTCTATCATTAATAGGTGTCACTTTACAGGGTTTAGTAACTGTACCCAAAATTTTAACTCCTTTAGACATACCCTGTATAAAATAAGGGGTAATAGGCTTATTTACTGTAACAATGTATTCCTTTTCATTATTATTCTCAGCGCGCAATATTTTATTGACTATATCACCATCATTGGTTAGTAGTATTAGACCTTGAGAATCTTTATCTAGTCTTCCAATATGAAAAATACGCTCGGGATGATTAACAAAGTCAATAATATTGCCTTTAATATGTCTCTCTGTTGTACAAGTAATTCCAACTGGTTTATTTAAGGCAATATACACTTGTTTTCTTCTTTTACCTAATGGTTTTCCATCAATGTATACTTTATCACCAACATTAACTATACTCCCTAGATTAGCAACTTTACCATTAATAGTTACTCTACCTTCTTCAATGATTTTGTCTGCTTCTCTTCTAGAACAAGTTCCTGTTTCACTTATGTATTTATTAATTCTCATATTAAATCCCTTCTCTTATGCTCTAATTATTAGATATTACTTATTCAAATTGTCATGTTCATAATTAGTGATTGTAGTAATTAAAAACTGATTTTCTTCATAATCATATTTTAATTTCATTTCCATCCAATTGCTCTTAATTATACGGCCATCTGTATAATATAGGTTCAGTCCATATATTATTATTGTTTCATTATCATACTTAATTATTTCTAAGTTATCAATTTCATAATGTATTAATCCCAATTCTTTTGACTCATAGTATGTAGCAAAAATATTATATCTTGTCTCATTTACGTTGTTAGCTGACTCCATCCCAAACATCTTCCTAAAATCCCTAGCCAAAAGAGCACCATAATATTCTTTAACTATATGTTCTGGACTAGAATACTGAAATTCTAGCAATATGTTACTAAAGTCTATAGGCTCATTTAACTTATGTTTATTATACTTTTCTCTTTTTTCACCTTCAATGAGTATTTGTACTTTTTCAATATCCTCTATTGCTGTTAGGCTATTTACTATAGAATAAATTAAAAGTACCTCTTCACTTTCATCTATTTTTTCATCTATAAAAGCTTTATTAAAGTTCACGTATGCGACTGAGCCTTGTAAATGAATCGATAGCAATTTCGTCCCACTGGGAATTACATTTCTTAATCCATTACGTGAACCCTTCAAAAGCTCCTCAATAACTACAACCTCTAACTTTTTATTTTCAAGATTTACTTCTCTAACTTCCTCTACTAATATATCAGCTTCTTTCTGTGGAAAAAACAAACAAATGCTAACTTGATAACCTTCTGGCATTGGGTTAATTGTTGGATAATTAACATCATTTTCATGTACTACTGTATAGTTCTGACATCCAACCAGAATCGTAAATAAAATTAGGCTTGCTATAATTTTATGTTTATTTCCCATAGTAAGTCCTCCATAACTTTAATCCAATACTAAAAAATATATAACTCCCTAAATTATAGTTATTAATTTACAGGTTTATATCATTGGGTATTTTAATATAAAAGATACTTCCTTTGTCTACTACACTTTCAACCTCTATAATTCCTTGATGTAATGATACTATTTGTTGAGAAATCGATAGACCCAACCCAGTTCCTCCTGTTTTCCTTGACCTAGCTTTATCAACCCTATAGAATCTATCAAATATCTGACTAAGCCTATTTTCAGGAATCCCTATACCATTATCTTTTACTTCGATGACACACCACTTACTCTGAGAATATAGTTTCACCTGTACTTTTCCATATTCAGATGTATATTTAATAGCATTATCAATTATATTTATAATAGCCTGTTGTATTTTTTCAGAATCTACTTTTATTTGTATCCTTTCATCTTGCTCTAATGTTAATTTTATATTTTTCTTTTCTGCAAGTGGTCTCATTCTATTCACGATTTTCTCAAGTAAAAAATTCATATAAGTTGTTTTATAGTTAATATGAAGCTTTTCCTTGTCTAAATCAACAAGAGCCAGTAATTCATAAATAATATTATTTAGTCTATCTGCCTCTGCAGAAATATCTTCCATAAATTCTCTGTAAATACTGATATTATCTTCATTTTGATGAAGGAGAGAGTCTGATAATAGCTTAATAGAGCTTATAGGAGTACGTAATTCATGAGAAACATTAGCCACAAAATCATTTCTTTGCTTATCAACTTGATCTAGCTTCATTATCATGGCATTAAAGGCATCAGCCATGTTCTTAAATTCATCATTAGTGTTAATTTCAACCTTCTGTTTGAAATCTCCCTTCGTCATACCGTCTATAGCCTTTGTAAAACTCTCTAAAGGTCTAAAAGTAAAATCTAAAAATATGAAACTAATAAAAGCAATCAAAACTATACTTACAGCTGATATTAAGTATAAATTTTGATTGATATGACTCACCTCTCTATAAATATCATTTATTGAAACTGATATAAGTATAGCTCCGACTATTCTATTATGAAATATTGCAGGAACAGATACATATAAAACATGGCCATAATCCTTGAAGTTATAAATATTTGCAGAAGTCTGCCCTTTTAAAGCATATTGTATCTCAGTATGCCTGAAAGTACTACCTAAGTACTCTTTATTAGAATCTCCTCTTACAACTCCAGTCCTATCTACAACAATTATCCTCCCACTTATTTCTTTACTATATTCTTCTGCTATTGAGTTAATATTTGACATGGCATTGGTTGTTAGGTAATTCTTAGTTTCATTTGCTACTATGTTAGCTCTTATTAGAACGTTGGATTTTCTTTGCTCTACATAAATATTTAATATTAATCTACTAATGAAAACGTTTATTATTAAAAGTGAAACAATAACTAATAACAAATAGGTGGAAACAAGTTTCCACCTTATGCTAATAAATTTAATTCTTTTCTTATGACTTATTCCTAAAATAGTAACCAACTCCCCATTTTGTCAAAATATATTCTGCTTGACTAGAGTTTTTCTCAATTTTCTCCCTTAGTCTTCTAATATGGACATCTACTGTTCTTAAGTCTCCAAAATATTCATATCCCCATATAATTTCTAGTAGCTCTTCTCTAGTAAATACCTTCCCAGGATTTGATGCTAATAACAATAATAAGTCAAATTCTTTAGCAGTTAAATTAATCTCTTGACCTCTTACTGATACTTTTCTTCCTAGAGTATTGATGGTAAAGTTATCAAGTTGAATGATCTGTTCCCCAATTCTAGTTTCTCTATTATTTACTCTTCTTAGTATAGCCTTTATTCTAGCTTTTAGTTCCAAGATGTTGAATGGCTTAGTCATATAATCATCTGCACCATATTCTAGTCCTAATATTTTACTTATATCTTCTCCCTTTGCAGTCAACATAATAATAGGAACTTGTGACTTCTCCCTTACCTTTTGGCAAACTTCTAACCCATCCATTCCTGGAAGCATAAGATCTAAAATTATTAAATCATAGTTACCCTTTTTAAACTTTTCATATGCCTCTAGACCATCATAGGCTACATCAATTTCATATCCATCTTGCTCTAAGCTATATTTAAGTCCCTTAACTAGCAAAGCCTCATCATCGACAATTAAAACCTTGATGTCCAAAATATCACCTCAACTCTAATATTATATCAAAAAAACAGTTATATATAGAGTTCTATATAATTTCATTTAATCCTCTTTTCAACATATAAAAAATGTCCTAATACAAAACTCTTGTATCTCCTAAACGTTTTGTAACTTTTAAATCATCTAGATATTCTATGAGAGCAATAGCTAGTTTTCTATTTGAATTTAATAAATCTCTAAGCTGAGCAACTGATATAGAACCATTTTGAGTAATAAAGTCTTTCACTAGTTCAACTGCTTCTATATATGCATTTGTATGAAGAATATTCTCATCCTTTAGCCTTATTAATATCCCAATATCTAGTAAAGCCTCAAAAACCTGATCTATATCTTTGGTACTGTACTTTAATAGGCTATATAATTCTTCTCTTTTAAGGGGATTAAATTTATTTCTCAAAAATTCTTTCTCTATTACATCTCTTATCTCTTCTTGTGCTGGACTAAATTTCACTTCAAAATCAATCAAAGCAATACTTTCATTGACTTGTTTTATGACTTTATCTTCTATGAGATTATTAATGAAACTATCCCCCAATTTTTGCTTTATAGAGCCTAAATACTTACTTCTTATCTCCTCTTTTGGCATCCCAGCTTTTAGAGGATTTTTCTTATGATAGCTGTCTAGCTCTTCCTTTATCTTGTTTGATAAGTATTTTTTATAGTCTGTATGGATTATATGCAAGTCTTTTAATAATCTATATGTTAGAATCTTATTTTCTTCTTTTAATTGGTCAATAATTTTTTCTATTTTTTCCTCTGTCATTACTGTGGATACTGATATATCCTTTAATGTTGGGAAAGAACTACTCTTATCTTTTATTATTTCCTCGATGACATCAGATATTTGTCCCTTTTCTTTAATCTCCAACTCTCTAATTACTTCTTTATCAAATCTTTTTCTTTTTGGTGGATTTGGTTCGAGAATCTCTCCACCTCCTATAGTCATCATAGGAGAGTAAAATCTAATAATAAACCTATCTCCTCTTTTAGCTACAATTTCTTCTTCAAGCCTCAGTTGAGCATAACAACTCTCTCCAGGTGTTAACTGATCCCTATCTAAAAACACTACTCTACATAGTACTTCACTTGATCCAATATAAAGCCTAAGTCTTGTCCTATTATCAATGATCCTTTGAGAATCTTCCAAAAGCTTAAGCTTAACATCTAACATCATTGTGGATTCCATTGAATTTACAGGTGCTATTACATTTCCTCTTTCAATATCACTTTTTTTAAGTCCAGCTATGTTTATGGCAACTCTCTGTCCACCATAAGCAGTGTCACTATCTGCTCCATGAACCTGAATTGACCTAATTCTCCCAACCTTAGTACCTGGAAAAACTTGAATTTCGTCGCCTATTTGGAACTTACCAGCATATAATGTTCCTGTAACTATAGTTCCAAAGCCTGACATAGAAAACACCCTGTCTACAGGTAATCTTGCAGTTTCATTTATATCTCTATCCTTAACTTCCTCAGTTAGATGCTCTATTGTCTCAATTACTTTATCTATTCCTGACTTAGTAACAGATGACACTGGTATTATAGGGCTATTTTCTAGGAATGTTCCTTTTACACCATCTTTAATATCTTCTTCTACTAATGCTAGCCATTCTTCATCTACTAAATCAGCTTTTGTCAGTGCTATAAGCCCCTTTTCTATTCCCAATAAATTTAGAATATTTAAGTGTTCCTTAGTTTGAGGCATTATTCCTTCATCTGCTGCTATTACTAACAATACAACATCTATTCCCATAACACCTGCTAACATGTTTTTTATAAACTTTTCATGACCTGGCACATCGATAATTCCTGCTCTTCTACCACTAGGAAGATCAAAATATGTAAATCCTAACTCAATAGATATACCTCTTTCCTTCTCTTCCTTTAATCTGTCCGTTTCTCTTCCAGTAATTGCTTTAATTAAAGTAGACTTGCCATGATCAATATGACCAGCAGTTCCTATTATTACGTTCTTCATCTAATGCACTCCTTTTAACATTTCTCAAGAGCAAATTTTAATCCTTCAGCTATTTCATTAAATTCTTCTTCCTCAATAGTCCTTAAATCCATATATAGTTTATCTTTAAAAATTCTCGTAATAATTGGTATGCTATTAGCCCTCAGATTCTTTTCTAATGACGCAATACTCGAGTCTTCTGAATATATGACTATACACTTTGTAGGTATTTGCTCAAGAGGCATAGAACCTCCTCCTACTTGTGAATAATCATCAACAATTTCTATTTTCAGTTTATCCAAGTTCTTTTGCTCTATTTGAGACATTAGCCTTTCTGCCTTAGAAGCAAGCTCTTCTTGGGTCATTGTAAGCATTTTTAAAGTTGGAATTTTTTTAATTGCTGTCTCTTCGCTTAAGTACAATCTTAATGTAGCTTCTAAAGCTGCAATAGTAAATTTATCTACTCTCAAAGCTCTATTTAATGGATGCTTTTTCATCATATCTATATATTTCTTTCTACCAATTATGATTCCAGCCTGAGGCCCTCCTAAAAGCTTATCTCCACTAAAAGTAACTATATCAACCCCTGCTCTAATAGATTCCTGGACAGTTGGTTCATATTGTAGACCATATCTACTTAAATCTACTAACACTCCACTTCCCAAATCCTCTATTACTGGTAGGCTAAATTTTTGTCCTAAGTTAACTAATTCTTCTAAAGATACACTTTCAGTAAAACCCAAAATCCTGTAATTACTTGTATGAACCTTCATCAAGGCAGCAGTATTCTCATTTATTGATTTTTCATAATCTGATAAATGTGTCTTGTTTGTAGTCCCTACATCTACTAAAATTGCACCGCTTTGTTCCATTACCTCTGGAATTCTAAAAGAACCTCCAATTTCAACTAGCTCTCCTCTAGATACTATAATCTCTTTGTTACTAGCTAAGCTGCTCAGTGCTAATACTACTGCTGCTGCGTTATTATTTACTACCATAGCAGCTTCAGCCCCAGTAATTTTACGAATAATATCTTCTAAGTGACTATATCTTGAACCTCTCATACCACTTTCAAGGTCAAACTCTAAATTGTTATAGTTTGAAGCTATTTCAGTAATATGCTCCATTATCTCTCTATTAATCAAGGATCTGCCTAAATTAGTATGGATAACTACTCCTGAAGCGTTTATTACTTTTCTTAGCCTTGGTTTCAGAGATTCCTGTACTCTATCTCGAATATCTTCAGTAATTCTATTTATTTTGCAGTCTAGCTCCTCTAAAGTTAGATTTTTACTTGAAATTAATACTCTGAGCTCGTCAATTACTTCTCTTATTGTTTCTGTAACAATTTCCCTTGGCGATATTTTTAGAAGCTGTTGAATATTTTCATTGTTTAAAAGCTGGTCAACCTTAGGTAATCGACTATATAGGTTAATACTATTGTTCATATACATTCCTTCCTATTCTTATGTTTTTTTAGTCTACTCTACTATTATATATTCACTCTGTCTCTCAATTACTTCCCCAACAATTCCATATTTAGTAGGACCTTGTTCTAGTATTTTCAGCAGCTCATCTACTTTTGTTGCCTTTACTGAAATCAACAGTCCTCCTGATGTTTGCGGGTCAAATAATAGATCTTTCATTTCTTGGCTAACTCTATCATCAAAAGCAACTTTATCCCCAATAAAACCCATATTGGAGTATGCACCTGCAGGTACAAGTCCCATTTTGGCATATTCTAAAGCTTGTGGTATAACTGGAATCTTGTCAGAATAAAGTTTTATTGTAACACCACTCCCCTCTGCCATCTCTAAAGTATGACCGAGAAGCCCAAAGCCTGTAATATCAGTGCAGCTATTAGCCCCTACACTTACCATTGCATCCTTAGCAAATTTGTTTAATGTAGTCATTGTCTTAACAGCTTCATTGTACGTCTCTTCATCAGTTAATTGTGCTTTAATAGCAGTATTTATTACACCAATGCCTATTGGTTTAGTCAAAACTAGTACATCACCAACTTGAGCATTGCAGTTTGTAAGAACTTGACTTGGATGAATAAATCCACTTACGCTAAGTCCATATTTAGGCTCATCATCTTCTACTGTATGTCCTCCTATAAGGATTGCATTCGCCTCTGCAACCTTGTCATATCCTCCTTTTAGTATTTCTGCCATAATATTTGGAGACAGACATGTTGGGAAGCAAATAATATTCATGGCTAATTTGGGTTCTCCCCCCATTGCATATATATCACTTAATGAGTTAGCTGCTGCAATCTGACCAAATGTATAAGGGTCATCTACAACTGGAGTAAAGAAATCTATTGTCTGGATAAGTGCAGTCTCTTCATTTATTTTATATACAGCTGCATCATCAGAGGTTTCTATACCTACTATAAGATTTTCATCAGTTGCTTTTGGTAATTGACACAGTACCTGTGCCAAGGTATCAGGACCTATTTTTGCTGCTCAGCCTGAGCTTTTTGACATTTCTGTAAGTCTTTTCTCTTTTTGCGACATATTTTTCACCTCTTATTTAACTATTATAAATTCCTTGATTGCATCAAGTTTTTTATCACCTATTCCAGATACTTTTTTTAAATCATCTATATTGGAAAATTTATGACTTTGTCTATACTCTATTATTCTTTCAGCTATTACAGGACCTATTCCAGGAAGACCTTGAAGCTCCTCTTTAGTTGCAGTGTTAACATTTATTTTTCCTTGATTAGAACTCATACTATTTGCTTGATTTGTGGTGATATTATCTATTTCAGAAGCGTCTTCACCAACTCTAGGAATATAGATTTTCTCCTCATCACTTACTCTTTTAGCTAGGTTGATTCTTTTTTCATCAGCATATTGTGTCAATCCGCCTGCAATATTAACCACATCAATAACTCTAGCCCCTTCAACTAATTCTACCACACCTGGATTAATTATTTCACCATCTATATGAACTAATATTTTCTTAGGAGAACTTTCTGTATTCTCTTCATTTGAATTACCCTCTTCGTAACTTGACACCTCTACATCATTTATTTCCACAATTCCACTTTTTGTATCAGTTTTTATTAATTCCATATCTTTTTTTATATAAAATTCATACCCAAATACTAAGATAACTATAATAACAAATATTAGTATAACGATTTGCTCTCTTTTTGTAAAGTTGCCCATAAAAATCACCCCAATATATACATATTCTTACCATATTATTCTATAGAATACATGTATATCCTTCAATTGACATTAAAAAAGTAAGTTTTAAATAAAGATATGAAAATTTTTAGCATTTTACTTAAAAAACATGTCATATTTTGATATACTATAAAGAGATAAAAAGCGGAGGTGGTATGTTGAGAAAATTTATTGTTTTTTTCTTAGTATTATTTTTAGTTTTCAATTTTGAAAAACATGTACTAGCTAATGAACCAGATATATCTGCTGAAGCTGCAATTTTAATTGATGCGAATACTGGTACAATTCTATATGAGAAAAATACACATAGTAAAATGTTTCCTGCAAGTACAACAAAAATATTAACTGCAATAATAGCTATTGAAAAAGGTAATCTTGAGCAAAAAATAACCGTAGATAAAGAAACACCTTATGAAATTAAGGGTAGCCACATTTCTCTTGAACCTGATGAAGTATTAACTATGAAGGATTTAGTATATGCAACTCTTATAGAATCTGCTAACGATGCAGCAACGGTTATAGGCAAACAAATTTCTGGCTCCACTGAAAAATTTACAAAACTTATGAATAGTAAGGCCAAAGAAATAGGTGCTAAAAACTCAAATTTTGTAAACGCAAGCGGATTACATGATGATAATCATTATACTACAGCACATGATTTGGCTATGATTGCAAAGTATGCAATGGAAAATGATTTATTTAGAGATATTGTTTCATTATATACATATAAGATAGAGCCAACTAATAAAAAATCAGATTCAAGAACTCTTTGGTCTTCAAATAAATTACTGTATTCAACAGACAAAATAAATGTTGATGGAAAAAATGTAACTATTAAGTATGATGGCATCATTGGTGTCAAAACTGGATATACTCCTGAAGCTCAAAGTTGCTTAGTAGCTTCAGCTGAAAGAAATGGGCAGAGGTTAATCAGCGTAGTTCTAAAAACTACTGGTAACAATGTTTTCATAGATACACATAAACTTTTAAATTATGGCTTTGATAACTTCTCTAGTGCAAGACTTGCTTTTAAAAATGAGTTTATTGACAATATCGACGTTGAAAATGGAGATAAGCCAATTGTTACTGGGATAGTAGGTAATGACCTATACAGTCTTGTGCCTAAAGGAAAAGAAAATGAAGTTAAAAGGAACATTGTTTTACCTGAAAAAATATCGGCTCCAATATCCAAAGGACAGGTTATAGGGAAAATCGAACTTAAATTAGATGATAAAATAATAGATACTGTTAATATTGTCTCCGCTATGGAAATAAATCAAAAAGCAACCTTTGATGTAATTGCAATGAATAGCAAAGACTCAATTTTTAAGAAATGGTGGCTATGGTTGATTATTTTAGTAGTAGGCTGGAGAATATCTGTTGAGTTTAGGAGACGAAGGATTAGACGAAGAAGAAAATCTTATTTGTATAGATAGACTAGGACCACAGAAAACATTAGATTATTCTTAACTTATATAGTATAGTAGATTTAGGACAAGGTTAATCCCAATAATTTATGGATCATAACTTAAAATCTTCAAAAATTTTAATATAAAAAGGTGACTAATGTCACCTTTTTATATTATTGCTATTGCTTCTACTTCTACATTTCCATCCTTAGGTAATCTAGCTACCTCAACGCAGGATCTTGCAGGCTTATGTTCATTAAAAAATTCTCCATATACTTCATTAATTAAGCCAAATTGATTCATATCCTTTATAAATACTGTAGTCTTAACAACATTGCTAAGCGAAGCCCCTGCAGCCTCTAATACAGCCTTAAGATTATTTAATGCTTGTCTTGTTTCATCCTGTATCGTTCCTTCTACTATATTCCCAGTAGCGGGGTTAATACCCAGCTGGCCAGAAGTAAAAAGCATGTTTCCAGCACCTATTGCCTGAGAATATGGACCTATTGCCTTTGGTGCTTCTTCAGTAAATATTGATTTTAATTCCATTTATGTAACCTCCTTGAATATATATTTTTAACGTATTTCCTCTAGATAATTATATATTGTATATCTTGAAACACAAAGCATCTCTGCAACATATTCAATAGAACCTTTTACAAGAAATATACCTTTATCGTTAAGTATTCTTACAATTTTTACTTTGTCCTCTTTACTAAGATAAGATATAGGCTTACCAATCTCATCTACTACATCAGACACTAATCTTTCCATTAAGTTGATAATATTGTTATTGTCTTTCTTTTTACTTGCTTTTGACTCATTTTTAGCAATATCATCAATCTCACAAAAATTCTGAAAAATCTTACTAGCTAATAAAATATCAGTTATATCAAAGCTTATTATCAGAGTCATGTGTTCTTGCTTTAACCTGTCTTCAAGTATAAATAGAGCTGCCTTTACATTTCTTCCTTCTTTAGTAGTATAAGAAAAAATAGTGTACCCATTATGAACTTCGACTTTATTATAAGCCTCAAGTTCATAATGGTTCAACGTATCTTCAGGTTTTCTACCTGTAACTTGATTACTTACATTAAAAATTAGCTTATGACTTGAATCCTTGCTACTATATAACGCTACTTCACAGTTGTGCCCAAGTAATTTTCCTAAACCGTCTGCAAAGGAAGTAAGCTTATCTACCAAATCGTTCATATCAACTTCCATGATTCATACCTTCTTCCTAAATAAATGATTCAATGTCAATATCTTCAGCGTCAGCCCATAATCTTTCCAAATTATAAAAATCTCTATCCTCTTTATGAAACACATGAACTATAATATCTCCATAATCAAGCAATATCCATTTTCCTGTACTATAACCTTCTTTATGCTTTAATTCATAGCCCTTATTATGCATTTTTTCTTCAATATCATCTGAAATTGACATGACTTGTCTTTGAGAATTTCCGCTTAATATTACAAAGTAATCTGCTATACTAGAAAGTTTAGTTATCCTTAGTACCTTTATATCAAAGGCCTTTTTGTCATCAGCAGACTTAATTATTATAGACAGCTGTTCAGTCACTATCTTACCTCCCGATTTATATTAATTATTAGATTTTTTACTTTCTCCTTCATTCATACCGATATTATGATCATTAAACATGCTATTAATCATTTCTTGGGTCTTGCTTTCATTGTGAATAAAATACCATACCTTACTTATATATTTAGGTTCACCCGGTAAGGTGGCCATTTCAATGTTCTCAGTGTCCACGTTTTTAACTTTAAGCGCAAACTTAGCTATAGTATCTAAAGGTATATTGGTATCTACATTCTTGACGTAAGTGTCGATAAACTTAGGAAGCTTTAATATATTTACAGGATTTAGAGCTTTTTTAATAGCACTACTCATGAACTGATGCTGAGCTTCAATTCTACCTAAATCTTGATCAGCATAACCCTTTCTATATCTTAAGAACTGCAATGATTTATCTCCATCTAGTACCTGCTTTCCCTTTTTTAGATCTATGTTTAATGGTGGATCCGCCCATGGATCTGAATATTTCATATCCATTGGAACATCAACCTCTACTCCTCCTATTAAGTCAACCACATCTTTAACTATTTGATAGTCTACTCTTACATAATAATCAAGACTAATACCTAACAGGTCCCTGACTGCTTTCACAGACAATTCTGGTCCTCCATATGCATGTGCATGGTTAATCTTCTCTTTTTTCTTCCTTCCTCTTATAGTAGCCATAGTATCTCTAGGAATTGAAAGTATAGATATTTTCCCTGTTGTATCGTCATATTTACATAGCATCATGGTATCTGTTCTTTGTCCTTTAGCTTTATTGGTGTCATTTGCGTCAACTCCCAAAAGCAAAAAAGTTATATCCTTATTACCACTATCGCCTTTAACTAAATCTGTAAAACTAGATATAAAAGAGCTTTTATCATCTTCATGTTTAATAATAAAGGTAATAATTCCACCAGATATAATAAAAAATACTAAAAACGCCACTATAAATGTTTTTAAAAAATTTTTCATCTATTACCACTCCAAGCCTATTTAATTTTGAATATTAGGTAATTTCTTGCATTGATAGTATCAGGATGTAAGTAATATCCCTTATCTATTATATGCTTTATAGTTTTATCCATTGCTTTAACCAAAGCCAAATCTAAATTCTCATAGGCTAGTTTCCTAATCTCATCTACCCCAAGAAAATTCCTATCTGGTTCTATATAGTCCGAGATATATATTATTTTTTCAAGAAGAGTCATGTTTTCTCTTCCTGTAGTGTGATATTGTATTGCATTTAATATATCTCTATCTTCAATATGAAACTCTCTTTTAGCTATCTCAGCACCTAAAACTCCATGAATTAATGCAGTATTAGTAAAATAAGAGCCACTTTGAATTATATCAAAATCGCAGGATTTTTTCAATAATTCATCTTCATTCTTAAACTTGCCGCAGTCATGAAGTAAACCGGCAATAGCAGCCTTTTCCTTGTCACATTTATATATGCTTGCTAGCTTAACAGCCTCCTCCATTACCCTAACTGAATGGAAATATCTTTCACTTCCTATACTGTTTATTAGCCTTTTTTCTACCTC
This sequence comes from Proteiniborus sp. DW1, assembly GCF_900095305.1. Taxonomy (NCBI): domain Bacteria; kingdom Bacillati; phylum Bacillota; class Clostridia; order Eubacteriales; genus Proteiniborus; species Proteiniborus sp. DW1. The sequence continues at coordinate 29,189 of NZ_FMDO01000042.1, forward strand.
GTGGATAAAATTTTTATTTTTTATCATATTATAAACAGTCCTTTATTACATTCTCTAAATATAGTTTGTGCTTAATTATATATGCTTCAACTGATTCAGGTAGCATATATTTTACTGTTCTTCCTTCCCTTATTCTGTTTCTTATATCAGTGGAAGATATTTGTAGTGCAGGAACTGAAACCGTATATATTCCTTTATTATATTTAGATTCGAGCTCCTTTACTTTTGTTTCAATTTTTGATAACTGAAATCCTGGCCTAGTTGCAGCAACAAATTTACACATAGAAAGCAGCTGCTCTACATCTTTCCAAGTTGATAGCTCAAGTAATGAATCTGCACCTGTTATGAAATAAAATTCTGCTGTATCCTTACAACATCTTTTTAATTCCTTTATAGTGTCAATAGTATATGTAACTTCTTTTCTTTCCAACTCCATAGTAGAAACATCAAAGTATGGATTTGAAATAGTAGCTAACAAAGTCATATGATATCTGTGCTCACCTGCTGTTATTTTACTAGCATCCTTATGAGGGGGATTTCCAGCAGGCATGAAAATAACCTTGTCCAATTTAAACTTACATCTTATTTCTTCTGCAATAACCAAATGACCAACATGTATAGGATCAAAGGTTCCTCCCATTATTCCATATTTTTTTATATACTTACTCATAAAATATCCTCACAATCATAATTTGTTAGTTATAGTACATGTTGTCTTACATTATATAATAATATTAGTTTTAGATAAATATCAATATAGGAAAAATTTTTAGTTTATGTCAATAAATTTTTTAATTTGATTTATTTCTTGCTTATCTGCGCAATGGAGAACCTCTATATCTTCGCTTTCAAAGTTCTTTAGATAAATAGATAACTCTCCATTTTGCTTTTGCTCATATCTAATACATTTAAAACCATCATCATAATAATTTTTAATCTGATTTAAGCAATCAAACATGACTATTCTCCTCTATAAATAAATTGACTAAAGAAATAAGAGATTGGAGACCCAATCTCTTTTATTTTTCCCATATTTATTTATTTAATCATAAATTTTTGATTTAATTAGGCAACTCAATCCTTTTATTTTCCTTTGACTCTCTATAAATAACAAACTTATTACCTATACTTTGAACAAACTCAGCATTTAACTTCTCAGTTACTTCGAGCGCTACATCTTTTGCCTCTAATAAACTATTATTTAGTACATTAATTTTAATAATTTCTCTAGCTTCAAGAGCTTCATCTAACTGTTTAAGAAGGCTTTCTGTTATACCGTTTTTGCCTATCTGAAAAATTGGTTCAATTTTATTGGCTAAAGACTTTAAATAACTTCTTTGTTTTCCACTTATCAAAAGGTACACTCCCCTATATTATACTTCTACTTCCTTTTTTGATTTTCTTCTATGAACTTCATAATTTTGCATTCCTTTTTTCCATCCACTTCTCAACTTCTGAGAAGGCTCATACTTAGTATTGATTACAAAATCCCCCTTTGCTACACAATAATAAGTTGGTTGATTCTCCTTGCAATTCCCACAATTTATGCAGTTCATTTCCCTACCTTGACCTCCATTAATCAAAAAATTCAAATTCGTAACCACAAATATCTACGATATCTTCATTATTAATTCCTAAAGCCTTTAACCTGTCCACGACCCCTTTCCTTTTAATGACTTTTTGAAAATATCTTACTGAATCTAAATCATCAAAGTTTGTGGAGTTAAGAAGCTTTTCTATTTGATATCCCTCTACAATATATTTGTTACCTTCTTTTCTAATTATAATTTCATCCTTCTGATCTGTCAATTCATATATTTTATTTTTATCTATTATTTCATCTGTTACTTCTGGCTCTGGGGCCTCTTGCAACTTATTCCAAATGGCATTCTCAAGCTCCTTTATACCTTGACCAGTAGCTGCAGATATGGCATATATATCATAGCCAAGCTTACTTACTTCATTTTCAAGTCTTTGATATCCATCTCCATCTCCTAAAATGTCAATTTTATTAGCTACAACAATTTGAGGTTTTTCTGCTAGCTTAGGATTATATTTTTTAAGCTCTTCATTAATTTTATAAAAATCATCAACTGGATCTCTTCCTTCACGTGATGATACATCAACTAAATGAACTAAAATTCTTGTTCTTTCTATATGTCTAAGGAAATCATGACCTAGGCCTACTCCTGTATGTGCACCCTCAATTAGTCCAGGTATATCAGCTATAACATAGCTTCTTCCTCCATCAAGCTCTGCAACCCCGAGATTTGGAGTAAGAGTAGTAAAATGGTAATCAGCAATTTTAGGTTTAGCATCAGTTACTATGGATAACAAAGTCGATTTACCTACGTTAGGAAATCCTACTAACCCAACATCAGCTAACAGCTTAAGTTCTAATATGATCCATAATTCCTCTCCCTTTGAACCTCCTTCAGCAAACCTAGGCGCTTGTCTTGTAGATGTGGCAAATTTCATATTTCCTTTTCCACCACGCCCTCCTTTTGCAATGACAAAACGCGAGCCATTTTCTGTTAGGTCTGCAATGATTTTATTGGTTTCAGCATCTCTAACAATAGTTCCTTGTGGTACTTTTAGTATTAGATCCTGTCCCTTTTTCCCATATTGCATTTTAGACTTTCCATCTTCACCATTTTCAGCCTTATAATGTTTTTTATACCTAAAGTCCATAAGAGTTCTAATGTTACTATCTACTTCAAGTATTACATTACCACCGTTTCCTCCATCTCCTCCTGCTGGACCTCCAGCCGGCTCATATTTTTCTCTTCTAAAAGCAACAGCTCCATGTCCGCCATTTCCTGCTTTTACGTTTATTTTTGCAACATCTATAAACATTATATCCATCCTTACCATAATAGTTTTTTATAAAAGTTAATAATATACAAATTATCTATTAGTATTCCAAATAAATCTAAAATTAATAACTATTTGAAACTGAAAAAACAGAGTCTCCTACTAGTAAGTCTTTAGTCTTATTAAAATGGAGCACAACTTCATATCCATCATCAACTTTCATGATATTATCTATACCTATACTACTTTGTTCAAATAATCTTTCATCAATATCGCCACTAAAAACAAATTCAATTTTATCCATATCTTCATAAATATTTATATATAGCTTTGAACCTTGGCCTACTTTGTATGTACAATCAAAGAAAAAATCAAATAGCTTTGAAATATAGTCTATTACTTTATTTTCATAATTTATATCTCTAATTTCACTATTTACACAGCTATCTACATCATAAATAATTTCTATTCCTTTACTCTCGCCTAATTTCATTTTCTGTTCTAAAAGTAGAGCAATTGAAAAAATAGATATGCAGAAACACTTACTGGAATTATATGATGAATTTATAGATTTTTTAATTTGCTCTATGGCTAAATCCCTCTTATTTAGCTGTAAATATCCATAAATAATCTGTAACATATTCATATAATCATGTCGTTGTTCCTTTAATAGATATTTTGTCTTTTTTACAAAATTAAACTCTAACTCTTTTCTTGATTCATATCCATCATGTTTTAGCTTAAATAATAATAAAAAAAATGCTACTATGCCAAATAAAGATAATAAAATCAATATAATTACAGTAAAAATACTAATTTGAACAATAATAGTAACACCCCCCTAAGACACTTCCATATATATTTTAACACAAAAATAGGAAAAATTAAGTAGGTAACTAAAATTTTTAATATTGTTTAGTCACTATACAATAACTAAACAAAAAAACCTACCTTGATTGGTAGGTTTATAATATTTATGCTAATGTTTCTACTGGGTAAACACTTACTTGTTTTCTGTCTTTACCTTTTCTTTCAAATTTAACAACTCCATCGATTTTAGCAAATAGAGTATCATCTCCACCTCTACCTACATTTAAGCCTGGATGGATTTTTGTTCCTCTTTGTCTAACTAGTATATTACCTGCTGGAACAAATTGTCCGTCAGCTCTTTTAACGCCTAATCTTTTGGCCTCACTATCACGACCGTTTTTAGAGCTACCTACTCCTTTTTTAGACGCAAATAATTGTAAGTTTAATCTAATCATCTCATTACACCTCCCTATATTTGAGAGTTACATAGTCAGGATAGATATCAACCAATCCTTTTAATCCTACTTCCATAGTCCTTAAAACTATATCTGCTTTTTCCCTTTGCTCCATCGGAAGTTCAAGGGGTAAGGATACCTTCAAATATCCTTTTTTATCATCTATTTTATAAGATATGTCCTTCTCTTTTATGCCGCATACTTCATTTAATGAAATAAGAGCAGTCTGACTTAAAATAGATATGGATGCACATAATATATCTTCACCATATGCTCCATAACCAGTATGTCCCTTAATCTCATATTCTACTATACTGCCATCTGTATTTCTTAGTATAGTTATTTTCGTCATCTCTAACACTATCCATTAATCTTTTCTATTCTAACCTTTGTATATGGTTGACGATGTCCTTGTTTCTTTCTGTAATCTTTCTTTCTTTTAAACTTATAAACAATAATCTTTTTTGCCTTACCATGTTCAACAATGTTTCCTGTTACAGATACACCATCTACATAAGGCTTACCTACTTTTACTTCTTCTCCATTAGAAACCAGAAGTACTTTATCAAAGCTTAAAGATTCACCTTCGTTTCCAGCAACTTTTTCAATGAAGAGAACATCTCCTTCTTGAACTCTATATTGCTTTCCACCAGTTTCAATAACTGCGTACATTACACTACACCTCCTCTAACCAGTCTCGCCAATGCTAGGTACCGAAGCTTTAAAACCCGCACTGTGCGGCTACTTACAAAGTAAAATTTTATCAGACAAAGTTCAAAAAGTCAAGGGTTAACCTAAAATTCCTTTAATAAATTCTATCCTACCGATATTCTTCACTTTTATCTCATTATGATGGATAGCTTCATTAGGTTTAATAAATATTTTTATACCATATTTCTCTTCAATTTTATTAATGAAATAATTATTATTACCCTTTAAATAGGACTCTATATGAGGATTCACTTCTAAAATAGCTGCCTCTGCACTAGTATGCAGTTTAAGTCTTTTTACCTCCTTATTTAGTAGGCTAAGGACTGTTCTTTCCAAATATACCTTGCCTGTACCATTACAATAAGGACAATCCTTTAATAAGTTAGTGGTTAACCTGCTTCTTACTTTTTTCCTTGTCATCTCTACTAATCCTAGCTTAGTCATCCCTAGAACAGTTGACTTTGTTCTGTCCTTCTTGAGTTCACTTTCTAATACATTTAAAACATCTTTTTCGTGTAATTCATTATTCATATCAATAAAGTCAATGATTATTATACCACCTATATTTCTTAGTCTTAGCTGCTTTGCAATTTCCTTAGCTGCTTCTATATTTGTTCTAAGTACTGTATCTTCTAAATTAATACTCCCTATATATTTGCCTGTATTCACATCTATGGAAGTAAGAGCTTCTGTTTCGTCTATAACTATATACCCTCCACTTTTTAACCAAACCTTTCTATCTAAAGCTTTATTAATTGCTTGCTCAATCCCAAAGTAGCCAAATATATCATGACTAGAATCAAAATATTCAACCCTAGATTTCAATTGAGGAGATATCATATCTACTAACTCAACTATACTCTTATATTCATCTCTACTATTAATTATCAATTTTTGAACATTTCTTGTAAATAAATCTCTCACTGTTCTATGTATCAAGTCAAGATCTTTATACATTACTCTTGGAGCAAAACCCAGATTTCTTTCACCGTCAATTTTGTTCAAAACCCTCAATAGAAATTTTATATCATCTTTAAAGTCTTCTAGCTCTAACCCCTCGCTTGCAGTTCTTAATATCACCCCCATATTGGCAGGCTTGATACTTTCTATAATTTTTCTTAGTCTATCTCTTTCTGCTTCATCACTTATTCGCCTTGACACACCAATATAGTCGGTATAAGGCATTAGCACAATATGTCGACCTGGTATTGTTATTTGGGTAGTCACTCTTGCCCCTTTATTGCCAAAGGGCTCCTTTATGACCTGTACAATTATATCTTGTCCAGATTTAACTACATCTTTAATAGAGATATCCTTAAGATTAATTTTTTTGTTTGCTAACATCTCTTTAGGAATCGCATCTTTTACATAAAGAAAAGCATTTTTTTCTAAGCCTATATCAACAAAAGCTGCCTGCATACCTGGTAATACATTGACAACTCTGCCTTTGTATATATTGCCAACAGTTCTTTTATTATCATCTTCTTCTATATATAGCTCCACTAGTTCAGAATTTTCTAGAATTGCTACTCTGTTTTCTTGTAAACCCACGTCAATTACTATTTGATTCATAAAATCTCTCCTAAAGCAAAATTTAAGCGCTAAGAGTATCAAAATCCATATCTATAATGCTTAAAAAATCATATTGGCAAAGAAATAGTACCATCTTTTTCAATAAATAACTCTAATCTATGTAGCTTTAAGCTATCTTCTTCCATAGCTATTTTTGTATGCTCTTCAAGTAATCCTATCATCTCTTCTGGTTTTAAGTTCCCTTGGCTACCAGTCATTAAGGTCGTCTTTAGTACAATTATATCTTTCTCATTTGATAGAAGAAATAGATCTTTAATTCTCTCTCTAATATTGTTTTGCTTTACAGTTATTTTGTTACCTTTCTTTTTTTCTTTTGTTAATATTATCTCTTCTTTATTTAAAAAACTATCTATTTCACTTGTAATCTCTTCTGTTGTCAGTTTTTCTTTAGTCTTAAATCCAATAATATAAGTAGCCCATCTTATCAGAGATACTATAGACTCCTTATCATCTGTAGATACAGCTTTTAATATTTTTATCCCATTTGGCAGTATAGTATTCAATTTCTGTTTAAAATCCTCTGGTTCAATATATGAACCTAATTCAACATCCATATATTCTCCATCGCTAGACACTCCTAGAGCTAGAGCTGTAGCTAAAGAAAATTGAGGGTGTGGATTATAGCCCTCACTATACTTAACTGGAATATTGGCACGCCTAAAAGCTCTTTGAAAAAGCCTCATTAAATCAAGGTGAGAAATATATCTTAATTCATCTTTTTTTGTAAACTTAGCTCTTATCTTCATTAGCAAACACCACCTATAAAGCTTTTATTTATACCACAACCTGTACATCCTTTTCTACAATCATGAGTAAGCTCTTCTTTTTTAGCTTTTTCATTCTCGCTTATAAGATATCTCTTAGAAACACCCACATCTATAAAATCCCAAGGAAGAACTTCGTCATAGCTCCTTTCTCTAGTAGCATAAAAATCAGGATCTATACCTGTTTCCTCAAAGGCCTCGATCCATTTCTCAAAGCTAAATTTATCAGCCCAACCATCAAATTTACATCCTTTTTCCCAAGCGTTAACCAATACCTGTGATAGTCGCCTGTCTCCTCTTGCTAGAACTGCTTCTAAATAGCTTAACCTAGAATCATGGTGATTATATGTTATCTTATTATCTTTAATACTACTTTTTAGTAATCCTATTTTCTTATTAAACATCTCTATGCTATCTTGAGGATACCATTGAAAAGGTGTAAAAGGCTTTGGAACAAAACAAGAGGTACTTACTGTAACCTTTAAGTTGCCTTTTCTCTGCTCTTTAGGCATTCTAAAGAAAATATCTTTTACCTTATAGGCTAAACTTTTTATTCCCATGACATCATCAGATGTTTCAGTAGGTAATCCTATCATAAAATAAAGCTTTACTGTTGACCAACCAGAAGCAAAGGCTTCTTCTGTTGACTTTAGTAAATCTTCTTCTGTAATTCCTTTATTTATTACATCTCTTAGTCTTTGAGTACCAGCCTCAGGTGCAAAGGTTAGACCTGTTTTTCTAACCTTTTGAATCTCCTCTATTACTTCTAAAGGAAAAGAATCTAGTCTAAGAGAAGGCAAAGATAAGCCTACCTTTTTCTCCTTGTATTCTTTCATAAGTCTGCTCACTAACTCAAGTATCTGTGAATAATCACTAGTACTTAGAGAAGAGAGAGAAATTTCTTCGTGTCCTGTAGCTTCTATTAGCTTTCTTGCATAATCAATTAATGTATCAATACTTCTTTCCCTTACTGGTCTATATATAACTCCTGCTTGACAAAATCTACATCCTCTTGTACAACCCCTGAATATCTCTAGCATAACTCTATCATGAACTGTTTCAATAAAGGGAACAATTAATTTCTCTGGGAAAAATGCCTCATCCAGATTTTTTATTATTCTTTTCTTAATCTTGGCTGGATATTTTGCTTCTTTAGGAGTAAAAGATTTTATGGTACCATCTTCGTTATAGTCTACACTATAAAATTCAGGTACATATATCCCCTCAATATTAGCTATCATTTCTAAATATTCTTTTCTTTCTTTTCCGCTTTTTTTCCACTGCTTATATACCTCTATTATTTCTAAAGTTACTTCTTCTCCTTCTCCTATTACAAAGAAGTCTATAATCCCAGCTAATGGCTCTGGATTATATGCACAAGGTCCTCCAGCCATTACAAAAGGGGCATCTTCTTTTCTATTCTTTGCCATTATAGGTAAACCCGCTAAATCAATCATGTTAATTATATTGGTATAGCTCATCTCATATTGAAGCGTAAACCCAATAAAATCAAATTCCTTAATAAAGTCTTTGCTTTCTAAGGCAAATAGAGGAAGATTATTATTTCTCATTTCTTCTTCCATATCAGTCCAAGGTGCAAATACTCTTTCACAGTAAATATCTTCCTTGCTATTTAAAAGACTATATAGAATATGCATTCCCATGTGTGACATTCCTACCTCATAAACATCTGGAAAAGCAAATGCAAACCTAATAGTGTCCTCTGTAATATTCTTTTTTTCTATATTTAGTTCGTTTCCAATATATCTAGCTGGTTTTTCTACTTTATTTAAAATCTTCTCAAACTGCTCTTTATTTAACATTTAGCTCATCCTTTTCTTCTAAGTTAATTAATCCGTACTTATGTTACTATTCTATCATTTTTTTGATCTTATTAATAGTTCTCCTAATGTAATATCAAAGTCATGAGTATATATTCCTTCTAGCAATTGACTTTCAGTTATAGTACCAATAGTTTCTCCATTACTTTTAATAATAATGAATATATGATATTTATTAGGCAAAAAACAATCTAAAGCTTCTTTTATGCTAAGTGTTTCCATGCACACCAAAACATGGACCTTCATTTTCTTTTTCTTATAAATTTCAGTTGTTTTTCCGGTAATAGATTTTATGAAAACAAAAGCTGCCATTTCTCTTTCTTTTCTGGCAGCTATTATAATAAATACTGCTATTAGACTTATGTATACTCCATTAATCATTAACCCATTTAATATATCATAGAGTATAAGAATTGTACATAGTATATATGTAATATATGATAGCTTAATAGTTGCAAATTTATAACCCATAAATAAGGATAATACAGCCCTAACTATCTTTCCTCCGTCTAGTGGAAACACGGGTAAAATATTTATTATAAACATAAGTTTATTAATATTTATTACATATTCAATCAAATAACTGTCTAGATACAATTGCTTTAACCCTCTAAATATAACTACTAATATTAAATTACTTAGGGGGCCAGCTATACAAATAAGTATTTCCTCTTTAGGAGAAATTGCTTCTATCTGTTCGAATCTTGCTATTCCCCCAAAAGGAAAAATTTCTATTTCCTTAACTTTAACTCCATACTTTATAGCAACAATACTATGAAAAATCTCATGCGCTAAAACAGCAATAACCACAACAAAAATCTCCATATAATAGCCAAATAAAGAGTATAAGATGAATGTAGCCAGCATAAAGATATTAATCTTAATACTAATACTATTATTCCTTAATATATTCATCTAGAAAGCCTACCTATCAATTAGAAATATCTGAATTAAACGTCTCTATTACTTTATCAGGTAACTTAACTGCACCCTTTACAAAATCAATTACTTTTTTTGTATCTTCCTTTATATCAAAGGAATAATTTATAGATTCATCTACAATTCTAATTATATTATTAGTAAGTTTTAGATTTATTTTTTTTATTATTAAGACAGCTAAAACAATTACAATACAGATTAATATTTTATTGAGCTGCTTTCTATAGAAACTTGCTCCACTACTGTTAGTATAGGTATTATATACTCTTTTTTTCCTTAGACTGTTCAATAACATAACTACTCTTCTGCTTAGTTTCTCTTTAATACTTATTGCAACCACCCTCTTTCAGTTTAGTATATTTATATTTATAAGAAAGTGATTTTATTACATATTAGATCATAAAAAAACCTATGATTTCAAAAAGTAGAGAACCATAGGTTTTTAGACTAGTCTATGTTATTGTACGTTTCAGATTGTCTAATTATCTCTCTCCAATGCATATCTCCTCTTTCAAGAGCTTTTATCAAAAGCTCTGCAGTGGCGATATTTGTAGCAATAGGAATAGCATGAACATCACTGAGTCTAAGTAGTGCCTGAACGTCTGGTTCATGAGGCTGAGCAGTTAAAGGATCTCTTAAAAATATAATAAGATCCATTTCATTACTTGCTACTTTAGAACCAATTTGTTGGTCACCACCTAAAGGACCTGACATCATACGTTCTATCTCTAGACCTGTAGCTTCTATTATTAACTTACCAGTAGTTCCTGTAGCATAGAGATGATGTTTTTCAAGAATATGTTTATATGCAACTGAAAAATTAACAAGTTGCTTTTTTTTATTATCATGAGCAATTAAAGCAATATTCATATTTTCCTCCAATCACAAAGGTCCTGTTTATTTTAATGATTGTTCCTTCATCTTCAGTATTGGTATATTAGCAATTAAGGCTGGTATAGGTGTGTTGTCACTTTCTCTTCTGGTTCTTGTTAATTTAATGTCTAAGCCTTCCTCATCAATAACCATGTAATCAGATATTACTCTTATTATGTCCCCTTTTAGAATTTCTAAAAAGTGAGGAGAAATATTTGCTCTGTCATGGATTAAAACTAACTTTAGTCTTTCTTTTGCTACGTTCTTACTTTTATCTTCACTTTTACTAAAAAATTTGAATATATCCAAGTTTACCCCTCCTTTTTAGTTATTTACCAAATATTAATTTCCTTAACTTGCTAAAGACTCCTTCATCTACGTCTAATTCTAATAAGGCTACTTCTTCTCCCATTATTCTTTTAGCTATATTTCTGTAGGCCTGTCCAGCAAGACTTTTATCATCAATAACTACTGGCTCTCCTTTATTAGTGGAAATTACAATTGCCTCATCATCAGGCACTACTCCAATTAAATCTATGGCTAAAATATCAGTCATATCATCAATGTTCATCATGTCGCCTTTTTTTACCATATCAGGTCTTATTCTATTAACTATCAATTTAGGATTATGTAGACCTTTTGCTTCTAGTAAACCAATTATTCTATCTGCATCTCTTACAGCTGATATTTCTGGAGTAGTAACTACTAAAGCCCTATCCGCACCAGCTATAGCATTTTGAAATCCTTGTTCTATGCCTGCGGGACAATCAATAATTACATAATCAAACATTTCTCTTAATTCATTACATAATTCAAGCATTTGTGAAGGGTTAACCGCATTTTTGTCCTTTGTTTGTGCAGCAGGTAAAAGAAACAATCCATCATATCTTTTATCCTTTATAAGTCCTTGCTTTAATCTACATACCTTTTCGACAACATCAACAATATCATATACTATTCTATTTTCAAGCCCCATAACAACATCAAGATTTCTTAGTCCAATATCAGCATCTACTATGGCAACCTTTTTGCCTGCCATTGCTAGACCTGTTCCAATATTTGCTGTGGTAGTAGTCTTACCTACTCCACCTTTTCCCGATGTTACAACAATAACTTCACCCATATAGGACAACCTCCTATTCTTATTTATTTTTAGGTAGATAAGTTTCTATGAGAACTGCATCGTCTTTCACCCTTGCGATTTCTGGCCATTTTGATAGCTCTACTTCTCCATCAGGCTTCCTAGCAATGATATTTGCTATCCTTAGCTGTGTAGGAAGTAAATAAAAGGCTACTACTATAGCTTCCTTATTACCATCACAGCCTGCATGAGCCATGCCTCTTAAGGCCCCAAGAATAACTATATTGCCTTTTGCCATGACAATTCCGCCGGGATTTACATCACCTATTACAACTAAGTTACCTTCAGATTCTACAGTTTGGCCAGATCTGACAGTGGCTCTTACAAACCTTGTATACCCTTCTTCGATTCCATCAAAAAATTGAACTTGTGACGATTCAATATTATCTGCCTTCTTTTCAGTTTTATCAGCTTCATCTACATCAATTCCATATTTATTGATTATTATACCTTTAAGTTCCTCCTTTTCCTCATCAGATAGTTTTTTTCCTTTAATACTTACTACTTTAGCTCCTTTAAAAAATGAGCCTGCTTTATTAAGATTGCTTTCTAGCTGTTCTTTTATTTTTTGAAAATTTCCTTCCTTAACAAAAATATATATACCATCCTGATTCCCTTTAAATGTAACTAAGCTCTGACTCATTTGTCACCCTCCAAAAGTAAACACCTATTCTTTTTATTCTTCATATTTTGCATAATTCCTTCTTATTTTTGATAAAAATAAATGGCAAGTAGAAAATTCTACTTAGCCAATTTATTCCTCACAGTAAATTCACTATTTTCGTCGTAATTGTATCCAAGATACTGCATTATCACTTCTCTCGCGACAGGTGCAGCGTATCCACCAGTACCTCCTTGAAATATAACTACTGATACTGCAATCTCAGCTGCCTCTGGATTATTTTCCTCATATGGTCCATATGCAACAAACCAAGCATAGTTATCATATTTTTCACCTGTTACGGGGTTAGTTCCCGAGTTCTGAGCAGTTCCTGTTTTTGAAGCTATTTTTACAGGAAGATTACTAAAAATTGCCCTAACACTACCATCACTAGTAACCATTCCCATACCTTTATTTACCTCATTGATAAAATTATAATTACTTAAGTTTACTTTATTAGATTCTCTTAAAGGTTCAAAAACCGTTTGTGAGTTGTCATGGCTTTCAGCTTTGGAAATTGCACTTACATTATGTCTGTATCCACCATTCGCTAAAGTAGCTACATAGTTTACCATTTGGATTGGAGTATAAGCATTCTGTCCTTGCCCTATGGAAATATTCAGGGTATCTGCTTGCTTCCAACCTGATTGGTTTAAATAAGTGTATTTTATGACATCAGCAAGGTCCTCCCTACTACCTTCTAGTTTCTTTTCACCATTAATATTAAGCTTATCTAGTCTTCTAACTACTTCTCTCTTGCTAAGAGGCTCTTCAAACTCAGCCCAACTTACGATCTCATCTACTATTTTTGCAATTTCCTTTTCATCTAATGTTATTCCTTCTTTAATAAAATCTCTAATATTAGTGTTCAAAAATCTTCTTAGCCCAATTTTTGTATTATTTGTCTTTAGATTTGTATCTGGAACACCAACAGCTCTCTCTCCTGCTATTTCTATTCCTGTTTTATCATCAAGACCAAATTCTTTAGCAATTTTCAAAATATCCTCAATTTCTACCTTTCCACCTAATCCTTCTCCTGTCCTCGGATTCCTGCCCATAGTAACACTATAAAAATAATAGTTACAGGAATCTCTTATGGCTTCTGCTAAGTTAACCAAACCATGAGATCTTCCATAATCATTCCAATACCAACAACCAAATCTTCCGTTACCTATCTCTACAACTCCATAGTCGTATATTTTTTTACTTGCACTTATACCTTTTTCTTGTGCTGCCAAACCTGTTATCATCTTAAATATAGAGCCAGGCTGGATCGCAGTTTGTAAAGCAATATTATAAAGAGGCCTCGGTGCTAGTGGATCTTCCTCATGTTCTGGCATCAAACTTCTCCAATCTTCATCAGAAATACCTGTTACAAAAAGATTTGGATCATATGCTGGGTAATTAGCTATAGCTAGAATCTCACCTGTCTTAACATTAGTTGCAACAACTGCTCCAGAAGTAGCATTTTTATATGCTTGGGAAAACTTATAGTTGCCCCAATCACTTTGAAATTCTCCACCTATTTGTATCTGCTCTACGGCTTGCTTTAATGCTTGTTCTGCTACTTTTTGTAACTCAAGATCTATTGTTAAATAAAGATTGTTTCCTGGTATAGGCTTTACTTCGTCCAATACCTTTATTGTATTACCTAAAACGTCTACCTCAACACGCCTGCTGCCATTGCTTCCCCTTAAATATTCTTCAAAGCTATCTTCTACACCTGTTTTCCCAATAATGTCATTAGGTGAATATCCCAGCTCCTCAATATATTTTTTTATTTCATTTGCTTGTGATATCTTGCCTAAATAACCTAAAAGATGAGCAGCTGTTTCTCCATTAGGATAATACCTAACTGGCTCTATTGATACTCCTACACCAAGTAGCTCAATTTTATTTTCTTCTAGTTTTGCTACAGTACTATTTCTTATTCCATATGCTATGTTTATTGGTTGATAGGCTCTGTGTCCTTGTTTATTTAATTGTTCTAAAATCAGCATTATAGATCTGGCTTCATACTTATTAAGTCCATCTTCGATTTTATATTTATCAACTAAAAACTCGAAGGCTTCCATTGCAGTACTTTTTTCTGGCACCTTATACTGTTCAAGCCAGCTTGTTTTATTATTTATAGCAACATATTCCCAATTAGCAATAGATATTCTTGGATTCACATATCCAAGCACCTTTTCCTGGGCAATAGCCTTAATTCTATCATCTAATATAAACTCTGACATAATATTGTTTTTATTAGCAATATAAACTAAGGACTCTATAGCTGTTAATTCTCCTTCTATATTCTCGCTTTTATAGAACTTATCCTTTTCTTCGTCATCAATATATTTATATGAAACATTGCTTTCTTCTTCCTCTATAATAATATCTACTGGAATATGGATATTATGTTCATTGAGTTTATCAATTAATATTTGTCCTGGAATTAATTGTTCTTTGTCCTTTTGGTTATCACTTTCTTTAATTTTTATATCTGTAAGAACTTCATATTTAGCATTTGTTTGTAAAATAATGTTTACAAAATCATCTTTTGCTTGGCTATCCATTGTTATATTTCCGAAGCTCTTCATTAAGCTTCTTTTTATAGCCCTATATTCTTCATCAAAGCTAAAGCTATATGGTTCTAAGTGTATTTCACTTGCTAATCCATGGTCTTGCAATACTTTATATGTTAGCTCTCTTACAATTGGATTATTGATTAGCTTCATGAGGTTTTTTTTGTTTTCTGCTATTTTTGAAACAAGTAAATCTCTTGCAGATATGTCCCTCGGTATGTTATTCTCTTTTTGCCATTTGTCTATATCTACATTTGAATCATAATAATATATAACATTTCCTTCATCATCTAATTTTATTTTTATAGGCATTGAAATGCCTTCGTTTTCCAAAGTATTTACAGCTCTCTCTGCTGTAAAAAATATTCTAGAATTTACAGCATCATCAATTCTCATAGTTGAATTTATAAGCTCTCCTATGAGATTGTTATCTATAAGTAATTCTAACACATATTCATTAGGCGTCTTGCTATTTTCCATGTACATAGTTTCATTATTAAATAAAAAAACATTTAATTCTATAGGAAACTCATCTATATAGTTAACACCTTCACCGTCCAGTATCCTAACAAGCTTGAGTATGGCATTATTCCTTTTATCAGTGTCCTTAATATTTAATTCATCTTTCATAACTTGAACTGTAAAGCTAGGTTTATTACCTGCTAATAACCTTCCGTATCTGTCTCTTATTTCACCTCTAGGCGCAGTTATAGATATTTGTTTTACTCTTTTGCTATTTGATATCCTCCTCATTTCCTCACCTTCTACAATAGTGAGTGTTGCAAGTCTAAAAGCCAAAACAACACATATTAAAATAATAAGAAAAATAAGAATATTGTATCTATCTTTTATCTTTTCCCAAAATTTCATCCTTTCACCTCCCTTATTTCTTTCCAAAGGTCATTTGTCGTGGGCGAAATAGTCTTAGAAATTGTTTGTAAAAGAAAATAGATAGTAAGGAGTTATAAATCACTTCTAATACGACAACATTTTTAATAAACAAAATCAAATCAATATTCATTGATAGAAAATACATAAAAACATAACAAGTCAAATGAAAAGCAAATGTTGATATTGCCGTAAAGACAAAAGGTAAGAACAAATTTTCCTTAAATACTTTTTTTTCTGTTAATCCAATAACATAGCCAATTATAAAGTAAATTAAGGCATGCACCCCTATAACATCATAAAAGAGCATATCCTGCAAAAAACCTAGTATTAATCCTAAAATACTCCCCGTTTTTTTACCAGAGAGTATGGAAATACATACAATTATTATCAAGGATGTATTGGGTACAACACCAAGTATGCTAACATGCTGTAGTATAGTAGATTCTAATATAAAATTTAATAATACTAATATGCCTATTATAAAGTACTTCACCATTTTTTCCCCTTTTATCTATTTTCCTATAATAACAAAAACATTTTGAAGTTTATTAAAGTTTATTGCTGGTTCTACTTTTATATTAACTAAAAGATCATCGCTATTCTTTGTTACCTCACTTATTTCCCCAATGTAAAGTCCCTTTATAAATATGCCACCAAGGCCTGAAGTTAGTAGCTTGTCTCCCTTTACGACATCCGCCTTTGTATCAAATAAATATCCTGAGATGTTACCTTCAGAATCACCTTTCATGATTCCACCATCTTGAGTTCTAATTACATTAAAACTCAGGCTACTCCCTGAATCTATTATAGCTATTACCTTAGCCCAGTTATCTCCAACCTCAACAACTCTACCTACAAGTCCTTCTACTATAGTATTACCATCAACCTCTATTCCTTGGATAACTGCATCATCTTTTTTTATTCCATCTTTAGCTCCCTTATCTATTATGAATCTATCAAACCAGTTACCTGGGTCTTTTCCAATTATTTCAGCCTCAACTAAAGTATATTTTGTCTTCTCCTTAATAATAGCAGCATTTCTTAGATAGTCAGATTTACTTACAATGTCTTCATAATTTCGCACTTGTTCCTTAAGTTTAGCATTTTCTTCCTTCAATTTAGTGTTTTCATTTTTTAACTGACTAATACTACCTATAGATTTAAAAGTACCTACTACCGATTCTCCTCCATTGTAAAAAAACTTTTGAATAGGTGTTATTATATTTCCAATAAAGTTCTCTATAGATGTTATCTTTTCTCTACCGCTTGCAGTAACTCCAATAACTATAATTAGAATGATAGCAACAATAGTCACTATCATTCTCCCCTTTATTTTTTTTAATATGGTCATCTATATCACCACTTATCCTAACTTTCTTGAACTTTTTGCAACCCTTTTTAATGTTTCTATATCTTCTAAAGCCTTTCCGGTACCTATAGCAACACAATCTAAAGGATTTTCTGCTATATGAATAGGCATTCCCGTTTCTCTTCTGATTAGTCTATCTAGACCATCTAGTAAAGCTCCTCCACCAGTTAACATTATACCTTGCTCCATAATATCTGATGCTAACTCAGGTGGAGTCTTTTCTAAGGTATATTTAATAGCGTCTATTATATTGGCAATTGGCTCTTTCATTGCTTCATAGATTTCTGATGAACTAATATCAATATTCTTTGGTAATCCAGAAATTAAATCTCTTCCTCTAACAGATATTTTCCTTTCCTTATTAGTAGTTAAATCTGCAGACCCTACTTGAATTTTAACTTCTTCAGCAGTTCTTTCTCCTATCATTAAATTGTACTCTTTTTTAATATAGTAAACTATTGACTCATCAAGCTCGTCTCCTGCCACTCTAATAGACTTACTAGTAACAATACCACCTAATGAAATGATGGCTACTTCTGTAGTACCTCCTCCAATATCTACTACCATACTACCATTTGGTTCTTGAACTGGAAGTCCTGCACCAATAGCCGCAGCCATAGGCTCCTCTATTAGAAAAGCTTCTCTAGCGCCTGCATTAATAGCTGCTTCTTCAACAGCTCTCTTTTCAACTTCTGTAACACCAGAAGGCACACAAACAACTACTCTAGGCGAAAATAGTGAACGACTACGATTTCCCTTTCTTATGAAATATTTTAACATGCTTTGAGTAATATCAAAGTCAGCAATTACTCCATCGCTTAGAGGTCTAATAGCAACAATATGTCCTGGTGTCCTTCCTATCATTTTTTTAGCTTCTTCACCTACTGCTAATACTTCTTTAGTATTAGTTTGTATAGCAACAACAGAAGGTTCTCTAATGATTATTCCTTTGCCTCTCATAAAAACTAAAGTATTTGCTGTTCCTAAGTCAATTCCCATATCCTTTGTAAATATATTAAATAGTCCCATTATCTTTTGATCCTCCCTAGTTAAAGCCTTATATTATATCCTTTTCTCTTAAACTTATATGTTTATTGTTACCAATTATAATATGATCAAGTACCTTAACACCTAAGATATCTCCCCCTTCAGCTAATCTCCTAGTTATTGCTATATCCTCTTTACTAGGCGTAGGGTCACCACTAGGGTGATTGTGAACAAGAATTATTGAGGCACTACTTTTTACTATAGCTTCCTTAAATACTTCCCTAGGATGAACTATAGAAGAATTTAAACTGCCCACAGATATATCTTCGATTCCTATTACTTGATTTTTGGTGTCTAGCATAACTATTTTAAAATGCTCTTTCTTTAAATGTATCATATCTAGCATTAGCAAATCTACAACATCAGTTGGCGAAGTAATTTTTGCTTTGTTATTATGTGCACTTGACATAACTCTTTTTCCAAGCTCTACAGCTGCTAATATTTGAGCTGCTTTGCACTTGCCTATTCCTTTTACTTTCATTATCTCTTGTAGACTTGTATCTGTTAAAAAATAAATTCCTTCTTTTTTGCCTGCTAATAGCTTTTGAGATAGTTCAATGGCAGTATTTTCTCTACTACCTGTCCTAATGAGTATAGCCAATAATTCTGTATTTGATAATGCCTTAGGTCCGTATTTATAAAGTTTTTCTCGTGGTCTTTCATCCTCAGGTAAATCTTTTATGGTATAACTAAAGTCTCGCTCCATAGCCCCTCCCTAAACGATAGTTAAAGAATTTTAGTGCTAAAATGCTTTTCTAAGAGCTTATCAATCTTCACAATAGGGAATCCTACTACATTTGAATAGGGTCCTTCAATCCAATCTACTAAAATTTCACCATACCCTTGTATTCCATAAGCTCCAGCCTTATCCTTAAATTCTCCAGTACTTATATAACTATTTATTTTTTCTGGCTGTAATTCTCTAAATTTGACCTTAGTTATTTCATAATCTACAATTTTTTTCTTTGAACTTGTATCTATTATTGCTATACCTGTAATTACCAAATGTTCTTTACCACTTAAACTCTCAAGAATCCTGTAAGCATCTCCTTCATCTTTAGGCTTTCCTATAACCCTATCCATATACACAACCGTGTCCGCTGCAAGCACTATTGCATCATAATCTATCCCTTTAGATATATCTTCTGCCTTTTGAAAAGCAAGTGACATAACTACCTGAAATGGATCATCTTTAATAGAAATTTTTTCATCAATATGGCTTTTAATTATTTGAAAGTTAACATTATATTTTTCAAGTATTTCTTTTCTCCTTGGAGAAGAAGAAGCTAAAATAATTTTTTTCATAATCTCACCTATAATCTTTTATACATGAAATAGGCTAATAAAAATCCAACAGCACTCGCAATATTTATGTCAATAATTAGCCCAAATGTAAGCTCTATTACACTTAAATCTAAGTGTAATGGTGTTTTAAATCCTATAGGATAGCTATAAGCCAGTAATGGAATCTTATCACCTAATAGGTTCCCAATGACTCCTCCTAACACTACTCCTACAATTATCAGAGCAAAAAAAAGCGCTAGATTCCTATTTTTAGGTCTCATGTTTACCTCCTTATATTAGTTTTAGGTTTCCCTCATTATTTTTTTCATATTCTTTGATGTTAATGTTGAGCCTAGTCCAACAAAATAACCTGTAAATAAGCTCAATAAAGTCATAAAAGGAAAATAGGAAAAAATCTTCATATTTTCCATTATTAAACTAGCAGCTAAAAGCTGTCCAATGTTATGAAATATGGCTCCAAAAATACTTACTCCAATTAAACTAAAGTATTTCGAATAATATCTAAATATAATCGACATTGCTAAAGTACTTAATATTGCTCCAGAAAGACTATAGGCAAGACCGGAAAAGCTTCCTGTAGCTAAGGCAAAAACTAGTGACCTTAATATAGCTACTACAAAGGCTTCCTTGTAACCAAATAATACTAAGGTAATAAGGCAAACAATATTGGCTAATCCAAGCTTCATACCTGGTAACATTATAGGTATTGGAATCATTGATTCTATAATACTAAGGGCAAGTCCTAAGGAAACTAATAATGACAAAAAAATAAGTTGTTTGAGTCTCTTCATGTTTCTCACCCTTTTCTAATAACTAATATGATCTATTTCATTAACTGTATTTTTTTCTGACTTTATCTCTACTACCATTCTGTTAGGTAAGCACACAATAATCTCACCCTGGTTTGATATCCATCCTTGTTTTACATCTAGTTTATCAGGGCAATCTGCTTCAATAACTCTTACTTTCCCATCACCTATTTCTATTTTGTTATAGCCATACTCTGTCTTTATATCAATGGCTTTGCCCACCATATTTGCCCCAAATGAAATCTTTTTAATCTCCTTCCCATCCACTTGTACGCTAATATACTTCTCACCAGTAGTTGTTGAATAATTTTTTACAAAATATATCCCTACTAGACTTAACACTAACACCAAAATTATTAGAATCTTGTCCCATTTTGTCATATGATACATTCCTTTTAAATAAAATTAAAAAATATTTCGACAAAATTTCAATACAAATTTAGACTAAAAAACATGAAAAATACATATTATCACATCATAAG
This sequence comes from Proteiniborus sp. DW1, assembly GCF_900095305.1. NCBI lineage: Bacteria > Bacillati > Bacillota > Clostridia > Eubacteriales > Proteiniborus > Proteiniborus sp. DW1. The sequence continues at coordinate 50,264 of NZ_FMDO01000042.1, forward strand.
TTTACCATTTACATATAGGATTTACAAGTTGTAATTTTTGTTTAGAAAAGGCGAAAAAAACATACCAAAAAGTTAAACTTATAGTATATTTAGTTGTTAAATTTTCTTTATAAATTTAAATATTAAAACAAGCATTTGTGAGATTTTAATGAAATCACTGCTGAAAAGTTCCCTTGGATATATCACTCTATACTAAGGACTTTTTATTCCTAATTCAAATATTCCAATGTTTGAGCAATTACACCCTAGAAAAATATGGTAACTCATAAAGTTAGACTTGCTTTAGGAAATTGAAATTAATCACATCTAGATTACTTATCTAAATATTAATTCTTTGATATTTGCTACACTAATATCTTTATTGAAACATTTATTAATAAAGTAGCAAATATTGTGACCTAAAATTTTAGTTCGCAATCTTGTTATTAAGCCCCATAGGGACTTAGCTTTAACTTTCTTTACATTAAGCTGTTCAGTTAATTGGGAGAATGAAGTTTCTACCCTTCTTCTGGCTTTAAAAACTAACTGTCTAAAGGACTTTGGAAATTGAGTTTTACTTTTATTTCTTTTCATAGATATTAAGTCTATTTCTTTTTCCTCCTATTACAAAAGTTAAACCAAGCTTTTTCAAAATCTATAGATAGCAATTCGCCCACAATACTAATGGTAATGATTTCGCTATCAGATAAAATTGAATACTCAGCATTTTTACGGAACTTAATGTATTCTGGAGTAATTTCTTGGTATAAGTCATCAATAATTACATAGGTTACCAAGAAAAAATCCTTTAAATTTTCTATTTCTTTGATAGAATATTTATATGGCTCTGGCATATGTTATCCTCCTATCATGATTTCGTGGTGGTTATCAATGATAGGTTAACATAATTGCTGGAGTTTTTTATTAGTAAGTTTTACTAGCACAACAAGTTAATTTTATAATTTTATATCCATCTGTCTCAATAAACCCAATCTTAATTGATACAAGTGAACTCAATGGGAGATATAAAAATCCAGTTGTCACCAAAAACGTATTTTCCAATAAACATGTATGACTCATAGCTTTTAAGATCATGCTAAAAACACATATCACAACTGAACTAATAATGAGTTTATTAGTTCAGTTGTGATATTTTCTTAATAATAGTCTATGAAATTGCATGCTGCTTTTCTGTTTTTTTGTCTCTTAAGTATAATTCTTGATAATATGCGCAATTCTCTATTAGCTCATTATGATGCCCTACATCTACTATTCGTCCTTTACTCATAACAACTATTTTATCAAAAGCCTCAATATTGTAAAATCTATGAGCAATAACAATAGATGTAGAATTTAACTTCAATAATAAGTCCATGAATTCCTTTTCAGCCTTGTTATCTAATGAGCTAGTAGGTTCATCTAAAAAGAGTAGGCTTGGATTATGCACAATGGCTCTAGCTAAAGTAATTCTTTGACGCTGTCCTCCAGAAAAGTTGATACCATCTTCAGACAAAATTGTTTCTATTCCAATAGGTAACTCTTCTACAATCTTATCAATATTTAATTCATTAATTACTTCTAGTAATCTTTCTTCGGAAATTGTCCTGTGCAATAATATATTTTCTTTTATGCTCTCATTAAATAATTGAGGTTGTTGAAGTACTACACCTATGTTTCTATAGAAATCCTCATTCCTAAAGTTTTCTATAGGTATGTTGTCGAGTTTAATAGTTCCTTGTGTTGGATCATATAATCTACACAAAAGCTTAAGTAAAGTACTTTTCCCAGATCCACTTTCCCCGACTATGGCTACTTTTTGCCCCTTTTTTATATCTATGTTTATATCATATAAGACATAAGGCGACAATTTGTTGTATTGAAAATACAGATTCTCTATTCTTATATCTCCTTCAATTTTATCTATTTCCATAATTCCATTTTTTTGTTCCCTAGTAGATAATATATCAAATAGCTTATTAAAGTATATCTTCACAATTTCAATATCTGAATAAGAGCCTGCTAAAGACAATATAGGCGATAAAAATAACCCTCCCAAGGTATTGAAAGCTATTAAATTACCAATAGTAAGTTCTCCTTTTCCTATATAAACTCCTCCTATTAAAAACATTAAAGCAGGAAACATCATCTGTATAGTTATTGGTAGACTACCGATAAATCCTGTATACTTAGCTTTCTTTTCTTCAAATTTCATTTGTGATAAAAAGCTATTCTTCCATTTCTCCAATACATGGCTTTCTACACCAAATGCCTTCAAAGTATCGATATTATTAACTAGTTCTGTAACTATGTTTTGTGTTTTTGTTGAATAGATAATCTGATTTTGCTGAATAGACCTAAGAGCCCTAGTATATAACATAGATAGCATAAAAATAAAAAGGCCAACTAAAGATACTATTCCTGTCAATTTGATATTTATTCTAAGGAGTGCCACGATATAGATGATAGTAAAAATAAGATCAATGCTAACACTTACAACTTTTTCACTGAGTATTTGTCTAATATATGAATTGGAATTTATCCTAAATAGTAATTCACCTTTACTTCTACTTGTATAGAACTGTATTGGTACCTTCAGCAAATGATCAATAGTTTTACTTAACATGCTTATATCCATTAAGGTTTGTACTTTAACTACTATAATTGTACGAAATATACTCATTAGATAATATAAAATAGTCATGATAAAAAATTGTAAAATAAATGGATTAGTATTCGTAGCTTTCTCAATTAAAATATAATCCGTTAACTTTGCTATCATTTTAGGAATACCTATTGCAATTCCTTGCAAAGTAATAGATAGGATAATAACTAATAAAATATAAGCTTTATTTTTCCTCAATTCATCTATAAAAAACGAGTATTTTTTACTCTTATTACGGACTTTTTTCTCTAGCTTACTTAACACAAGTAATGCTACACCACTAAATGATTCGATGAATTCATTGTATGAAATTTTTCTTCTTCCACTAGAAGGATCGACTATTGTAATAGTTTCTTTGATTTTTTCAATTATAACAAAGTGATTTCCTTTCCAAAATGCAATAAAAGGAGTATGAGAATTTTCTAAAGCTCTCACATCATTAATCCTCACCCCCTTACTTTTTAGCCCAAAATCTTCTAATACCATAGACATTTGAAGTAAATTTAGACCCCCATTAGGGATACCATATTTTTCTCGAAGCTCACTCATGGTTATGCTATTACCAAAATAATTGAGTATCATAGCTACACACACCATACCGCATTCACTATGCTCCATTTGTTCTATTACATCTATTTTTCTCATTTGCAAACACTCCTGTTATGCAACTCTAATAGTTCTTGAAAATTTTCACAATCAAGGTATCCCATTTTCTCCCAATAAAACCATTCACCATAATTAATATTGTGTTCCTTATACTTTAACATCATTTCTTTTAGTGTAATAAATAAGGAATCAAGTTTCGCCGTAAATTTAACACCTTGTTCTAAACAGTCAATAATAGAATACCCGATGATATTAGATGCAGCCTTCAGCCACTTATGATCATAAAGCTGATCTGGATAATGTGAAGACGCATTATATTTAGTTACTACTTGACTGCCTAACGATGTCAGAACCATCTCTAAGTAATTTAAAGCTGTATTATGCCCATTTGACATGTTGGTAGACAATACTGCACTACCTTTGCCAGCGAACTTTAATAAATGTGTCCAGTAACCTAGACGGTCTATCAATTTCTTTAAATCACTGGATATATTATGAACATAGACAGGGCTTGCTAAAACTATAAAATCAGCTTCTAATAACTTATCCCCAATAACTTTCATATCATCATCCTTAATGCAATAGCCTTCTTTAAAGCAGATTTGGCACCCTTCGCACTCATCAATTGTAAAATCTTCTGGTTTAATAATTTCATATGCTGAATCATAATTAGCTGATACAAAATCCAATACACTCTTTGTAAATTTATAAGTATTGGATTCTATACCTCTTCTACTACCAATACAGGCTATAATCTTCTTCATAATCCACCTCACTTCTAAGCTTCACTGTTTTAGATTCAAATTACATTAATAATTTTAAGGTTGATAAAAACACATATTTGATATATATTATTGTTGTTGGTATCCTAGGTGCAGTGCAGGTTGTTTTTTTAACTAATTATTTTCGCAAACCCAGAACGTTATTAGTAATGCACTACCTGCTGTTATAAGGAAACATGGTGGTCCTGACATAGGAACGACATCACCACATCCTTGTGACAAAGCCATTTCTTCAAGTGTTAGTTCTTCAAATGCTTTGCCAACGAAATTAGGATCATATTCAATCGAGAATCTATCTTTCATAATAACACCATCCTTTCGTTAGCATTTCATTACAGAATACACAATTGTACTAACAACAACACCTGCGCTGCACCATCCGCTGCTTATAGTAACAGTTTTTAGACAAGGTACTGAAGATGTTAGTGGATTTGCACCACCTTGAGATGCAGCCATTTCTTCAAGTGACAATTCTTCAAATGCTTTTCCTACTAACTTTTCGTCATATATGCAATAAGTATTTTTCATAATATCCTCCTTTTTTAACCTGCACTGCATCTAAGATACCAACTATATTACATTTTAAATGCTTAAAGTATATACATTTGATGTATCTTGTGGGCTTAATAATCTTATGTATTGATATGCAATTCCTGTCAAACCTGTAAATAAGCTTAAATTTGGTATTTCTGGCAATGAGTTCACATTATATTTTTGGTTTTTATTATAGTAATATAATATTGAGGATACTCTTTGATTCAATTTTTCATTAATTTCATTAATATCAATGTCTAAAGATAACTGCTTAATCAAATTCAAAAATTCAATATCTCCAAGATTACCATGGCAAATACAATCATCCCCCTTTAGATTCTCAGGAATGTTTTTAATTATTTGAATTAAATCTCTTCTATAGATACTGTTAAATTCATATATTTCTGTATCTATTAGAGCTATACCCCATCCTGTAGCACCCCAGCACCATTTGAATTCTTTAGACAAACCATATCTTTCTCTTTGTAAGTCAAATAGCTCAAGTGCTTTATGCTTATAAACAGAATTTTGAATATACTGATATGCTCTTAATAATGAAGTTGCAATTCCTACACACCCATGTGCAAACCCTTCCTTCAACTCTTCTCTTTCCATCTCTTGCAATACAACTAAATTATCTGCTATCTGTCCTATTAGCTCTAAATATCTATTGTTTTTTGTAACCTTATATGTTTCGCATGTAAGTGCTAAAATTCCTGCCAAACCGCCAATCCAATCAAGATTTTTGATGTTATTCAGGTTTTCTTCCAAATCGTTCATTGCTGTATCTATGTATCTGGTATACTGTGAATGCCCTTGAAAGTTCAATTCAGATAGTACAGGAAATACTAAAGATAATTTACCAGTATAAGCAGCAAAATTATAATTATATTTGGTATTAAAAACAACGGAATTAATAATTTTATCATAAGCGTTTTTATATCTCTGTTCATTTGTCAATTTATACAACTCTATAAAGAGTAATGCCAAACCTGCTTGGCCTGAATACAGACTCTCATCCATCGCCTCAACCTTCCAAGCATTATCAGACAAATTAATTGCTGGCCAAGACAGTTGATCCCTAGCTTCATAGCTCTTGCTAAGAATGTAATCTCCTATTTTCAATACTTCAGTCATTAGTGCATTAGAATTTTCTTTAACTATATTTACTAAAGGAACTCTCTCCTTTTTTCCTTTGTTATATTTTTCATCGTAAAGCCCTAAACAAACTTTTATTATAGAAAGCTCCCTATTGATATCTTTTACAGATAAATTTTTTATTCTATTTTTTACCTTGTCAAATCCAGATATAGGAAAATAGTTTTTTATACTATTATTATGGCTATCAATTAAATCTAAAGAATTTGTAAGTGTATAAAATATAGGAATATCACCATAAATCAAGTCTTTATTTTCACTAATTGATATTTTTCTTTCCTTATGTGGAAATGCCCATAAATTTTCCAGTAGCTTTTCTCTAAGGAGCATGTCCCGACAATATACGGGATGATTTGAGTATTTTAACAATGTGCCGTATGAGTCAGTATTCTTTACAACTATTCTTACTTTCTTATTTAAAAAAACATTTAGGATTCCATCATCTGAAAGTATTTCATTTTTATTATTAATTATAAAATGCATAAAATCACAAAAACCGTCTAATATATCTTCTCTATATTCAATAAAGTCTACAGTTTCGTTTTTTAGTTTCGGTAGATTATTTGAACCTGGCCGTACATATTCAACATATTCATATTTCATATCTATTGAATTTAAATTTGAAAGTGAAAGAATCTTATACGGTAACTTAATTTCCCTTCCATTTAATGCACTTATATCTATTCCCTTTCTATCTTTATCCATAAAAGCTATAGTAGGTAAAAGAGCTGTATTCTGAACAGAATTAAATATATAATCATATGCCACCTTACTATTAGCTGATTCAGGGACTTCATACTGTCTGTCACTTTGTATTATCGTTTCTACATCAATTATAATAGGATATTCTCCATGAGCAATTAGATTTTCCAAATGAAGATCATTTGCACTTAAAATATGAGCTAATCCCAAGATATACCCAAATCTTTTATAGTACTGTTTTATCTCACTAAATGATTCACATGGTAGCTGTTCTACAAACTCCTCAAATGAATAATCTTCTTCATATATCCCCTTGTACGTTTTTATCTCTAAAAGACTACTTTTTTCATTAATCCATTCTATAAACAAATTAAATGACTCAGTTATAGAATGATTTCTAGGTTTATATACGACTTTATCATGATCAAAACTAAATATGATTACACTTCTTCCTTTGTCATGAGAATCTCCAGCAGAAAGTCTAATATCTGATAAAAAGTTTGAATTAGAATTTATGAATCCTAATTCAACTAGTCTAGTAAAATTCTGTTCTAATCTATTTAGTGATTCTTTTATAAAGTCAATGCTATAGCTTGTCCTTACTATCGATAATCTAGTGCACACAATATACCTTGAATAAAAACTATTAAATTCTTCAATGTTATTGAATCTATTAACTAAGTATTCAATAAATTTTTCTGAAGGCTCACTGCTAGGAAAATCAAAGTTTACCGCAAACTCATTCATATCAACTATAATAACTTTTGAAAAAATATTAATAATCTCTTCAACATAAGTTTGTATAATTTTCTGAATGACAACTTCTGATATTTTATATTTCTTGATAGAACTCATTATATTGTTTAGTTCTTTCTTATAATATAAGATAAATGGGTGGACAATATATGCAATATCCAATAAATCTGTAGATTTTATACTCTCAATGTCTTGGTAGTTAGATAAAATATCGTAGTATAGCTGTACCCATTCTTCTTTAGTTACTATTTCATTGATCTTCTCAGCTTCTTTTAGGGATAGTTCAGATAGACACTCATTAAATACTTCTTTAGAAAATCCCCTTGTTCTAAGCATAATATCAAAATCATCATCCGATACTAAGTTCTTCTTTTGCTTCCACTTTTTAATATAGTTTTCTTTAGTAGGTTCCTTACCTATTATAGAATAGTAATATTTCCTTTCTTCCAAAGTTAAGCTATCAACTAAATTATCAAGCTTCATTTTGCACCTCCTTAATTTATTTGTAAGTATTCCAAATAGCTATATATAGGTTTTTTTCTGTGCTTAACTCATTTTCGCAGTTCTTAAAGAAACTTTCATCATTTATATTCTTTAAAAATATATATTTTTCAATCATATTAATCTCAGTTTTTCTTAATAAACTAGGGTTAAGAAATTCTAGAAAACTATTATTCATACTAGTATCTTTTATTATCAGGTTCATATATAAAATGAAGTAAAAAAACATATTTTGATTTTTATTCTTTTGTGTATTATGAGAATCGTGAGCATTTGTCAAAATCACTTTCTTAAAATAATCTACAGTATTATCATGCAAAACTGACTTTCCCAAAATCAAAGAACTCAAAATCAAAACAGAAATATTATATTTTTTGAAAATAGAACTTGAACCATTTTTAATCAAAAAATTGATTTCATCAGCCATAATTGTTGATAAATATTCTAGATTATTTTTATTTATTTGAGATTTAGGCAGCATCAATTCTTGCATAATTGCCATTTGTGCAAAAAAAGTCATATCTCTATTCATACTGAATGCATTTAGCACATCCCCAAGAAGTGAAGTTATGAGAATTAACAAGGAAATAATAAAAGATATTATCCAGATAACATGATTTGAGATTTTAAAGCAAAAGTACATGAAAATCGTAATAATCAAGCTTACCAAAGGTCCGCCATATGATGTCATTAGTAATTTCTCTTTATACTTTTTGAGACTTAGTTTGTTACTTATATTATTATCTGAAAAAGTTTTTAAAGTACCACCAACTTCTTTATATGGTAAATGAAATTCATATCTATGCAGAGTATTTTTTTTAGAAAAATGTATGTTTATAAATGATAAATATATTGCTGCAACATCCAATGATGCAATTCTTGCTGAAATGTAATGACCTAACTCATGAATATCAACTTGAATATAGTAAATGAAATATGTAATTACAGCATATAAAATGACCTTTCCAATATTCCTTAAATGGCCCATAGGATATACCATGTATATTAGAAGAGCTATACTAAGGAAAAGAAGTAATTTGGATACAAACCTAGATGATATTTTCACTCTTATCACCCTTATCTAGATATTACTTGTATAATAAGTCCGCAATGACACCATATAGGATATGATAATGCAGCCTAAGCTAAAAACACCCAATAAAATTGTTAAATAGCTTGCTGACCATGTTATTGCAGTATTTAGAAATGTATGAACTAAATCATGATTGAAAATATAAAATAAATAGCCTGCTAAAACTAGCAGCATCACAAACCCGTTCATCACTGTACTCGATGTATAGGCTATTACAGCAGTAAATGCAAATATTATGATGCCAATAAATAATCCATTCAGAAAACTTAGTATTACTGTAGATAACACAGTCCCTTTCATCAGAATCAAAAAAATATTCAATATAACTGTACAAGCAATGCTAATTAACGAGATACTGAATACAGATAAATACCTACTAAGAACAATCTTTGCTCTACTTATAGGATAGGTGATAACTCTCTTGTCCACATTATACTTTCTGTCTATTTCTCTTAAATCAATGCAGATTGTCATCATGGCTATAGGTAAGTTAACAGAGTTTATCATCATTTTTATAAATTCAACATTATCAACTAAAAATATTAAGAACAATAATGGGGCATATATAATCAGAACTTTTAAGAAGCTGACATTTTTTCTAGAATAAGCAATAAAATCTTTTATTATTAACCCTTGCATTGAGTTTCTCCTTTCCCTATAAGTAGGATAATGTCCTCTATGTCTGGATTTTCAATTAATAACTTGGGATACGTATTTTGCACTTTTTCTATATCTTTAACCAATACATTAATTTTATAGTTCATCTTTCTATAAGATATTATATATGCTGGATCAATATCATGAAAATCTGAAGTCGTGCATCTAACAATTCCATAATTACAAAGTATATTTTTTTTATCTTCTTCTAACATCACCTTACCTTTGTGTATGAAAATTATTTTATCTGCTATTTTATCTAGATCACTTACTATATGCGAAGAAAATAATACAGTATGATCTTTATTTTGGACATAATCGGTTAAAATTTCCAGTATATCATCTCTCATAAGTGGATCTAAGCCTGAGGTCGCCTCATCTAAAATTAATAACTCGGGGTTTGTAGCTAAAGCTAGGGCAAAGTTAAATTTGACTTTCATACCCCTAGAGTAATTTCCTACTTTTTTCTCTAAGGGTAAATCAAATAACTTTACATAATAAAAAAAATCTTGACTGCTCCATTTTTTGTATATCCCCTTCATCATTGTATTATAGTCCCTAGGAAAAAAATCATCTATTAAAAGAGGCTCATCCATGACAAGATATAACTTCTCTAAAACTTCTTCTTTTCGCTTATCAGCTTTTTTCCCGTCAATTAATATTTCCCCAGAATCAGGCTCTAAAGAACCAGTGATAAGATTAATTAATGTAGTTTTACCAGCTCCATTTTCTCCTACTAATCCTGTAATTAAGCCTTTTGGTACTTTGATACTCACATTATCTAGTTTGAACCCTTCAAAACTTTTATTTAAATCTATAACTTCAATAGCATTCAATACTATCACCCCTTAGAACATCTTTTACATTTTTGCAAAGCTCCATAAATTGCTAGATTATAAGTTCTAAAATAAGCTTTTTATAAAGAGATAAAACAAGAGAAATAGACATTTAACTACACTTGTACTAATTGCTTGTCATTATAATATCATCATGATATTGACTTAACAAGATATTCCAGCCAAACAGCATTTCAAATGGAATAAACAACATATTTTTTTTGCAAAATGTCGTTTGTTCCATTTAGAATGCTGTTTATCAATTTTCTATAGGTTTTATCGAACTTGTATGATATTATCCTAGAAAAGATACTTGGGTTAGGGTGATAATATTGATAGGCTTTGCAGTAGACAAGATTCATGATTACTTTGCAAGTCAAGTTTATCTTTCGGAAAATGATAGTATCAAATTAAAGTATATTCTCAAAGTTATTTTGAATGAACTATCAAAATTAATTATTTTGTTTTTTATCTTTTTTATGGTTAATAATGGAATTAATTATATCTACTGTCTAACTTCTTTGATTCCTCTTAGGACATATATAGGGGGCATACATTATAAAACATACACAGGGTGCCTAATCTTTAGCGGAGTATTTATATATGTCTCTATATATTTATCAAGCCACCTATCCATTAACTACTTCACTGCAATGATACAGTTTATTTTTTCATTACTAATAATAGTTGCACTAGCCCCTATTATTTCGAAAAGCAGACCTATTTATAATAGAAGAAAAAAAATGTATTTTAAACTCATAAGTATTCTTATAGTACTTTTCCATTTCACAGCATACTTTTCTACAAAAAACAACCCATACTTTACTCAATCTATATGGGTTATTACTCTACAATCTATTCAGTTAATAATTGCGAAAGGAGGGTTACTGTATGAAAACTCAAAAAACATTCTTAACAAAAGCAATTAAAGTGTTTTGTAGCTTTCTTGTTATGCTTGCACCTATAGCACTATCCCAAACAGCCTGTTGGTTTCTATGGGGTGAACCTGACTGCCCTGAATGTTTGAAGCAAGAAGTTAGCTCTTAGTAGTTATTTTAAAAACAACATAGTTTTCATTGTTGTACCTATCATTACGTACGCTTATTTCTCCTTTATATTTGCTAACTATTTCTCTTACATTGGTTAGTCCATAACCTCTACATTTATTTTCTTTTGTCGAAAAACCTTTTTGGAAAATGCTATTTATGATTTCGTACTTAAGATATGGATGTTTGTTCTTGACTTCGATAACATTCATATCTTTATTTTTTGATAAAATTAACTCCACAGAATTCTCTTCAACTCCTGTTTCAAATGCATTATTGATTAGATTGCCTATCACTTCTACTAACTCATAATCTAACATTCTAGTTGAAAAGTCATAGTCGCTAATAGTTATTTTAAAATCTATCCCCATCTCTTTCGCTACCTTTAATTTACTATAAAGAAAGCCTGCCAATACTTTATTATGAAGCTTTATCAAATTTCCCAAATCATTTTGGCTCTCTATCTGACTGCTATACTTAGTCATTGATTTTACAATCCCCTCATAGTCCGTATTAATTGAAATCATCATTTTTAATGCCTGAATATGATTATCATATTCATGTTGACGCTTCCTCAATTCATCAATTAGTTGATCAATGACTGATAAATATTTCTCATATATCTGTAGCTGTCGCTCCATATACTCTTCTCTTAAGCCCTTTTTTAGTATAACTAGGTTCACAAACATAACCCCTAAAAATAATATAAATATACTAATAATATTATTTAAAATCCCCTCTAAATCAATATACCAGTAAAATAGAATAGAAATTAGCAAGCATAATAAGTTTAAAGTCAAAGCTTTAATGGTCTTGTTATTTTTATGAATGAAATTAAAAATTAAATCTATAGGTAAATATTTGCTTACAAATGCAACCATACCAAAAGATATAGTCTGTGATATCACTCCAGAAAAAAAAGAGTATTCAACCTTTCCTGTAAGAATTTCTAAAATACCCACTATTAAAAATTGTATAAATACAACAATAATAATACTTAAAATATGAATATAGGTAGTTTCGATAACACTTCTTTTATATAGATGACGAGCCACCATCCACATTAGTACTGTTGTTATGATAAAGCTATGTTGTTTAGATATAAAACTACCAAAAATAGCAGTAGCAAATGATAAAATTAATATGTATATTAGGCATATTTTCTTATTTAACTCTTGAAAATTTAACAATTTTCTTGATACCAGAATATACCCAGTAATGTCAAATACTCCCATTAAGGCATGCTGTATCATTGTCATATCCATATACCTCTCAAAGCTTCTTTATATTTCCTACCAATAGGAATATCTATAACTACATTCTTAAGCTTAATTAAGTCATTTGCCTTATCAACTTTTTGGATATAGTTTGAATTGATAATATATCCTTTGTGACATTGTATAAAATCATCTGTCAGTTCAATAAGAAGTTCTTTCAAAGAATAAGTAGATATTGTAATTTGCTCATTAATAGTATATATAACTATTTTTTTATTAATAGATTCTATAAAAATAATTTCACTTTGCTTTATTACATATGAACAAGACTTCTGTTTCAATACTATAGTTGGTTGATTTTCTTGATTATTTTTGATTCCATAATTAATGATTGTCTTTAAAATATCTATTACTTCTTTTTTATTAAATGGTTTCAATATGTAATCGTAGCAGTGTACTTGTTTGAAGGCTAATAGTTCTTTTGTAGGGATAGAAGTAATGAAAACAATAGGCGTTAGCTTATACTTTTCCATACTTCTAATCTGTTTTGCTAATTCAATGCCTGAGTAGTCATTTAGTTGAATGTCTAGAAGAAAAGCATCAAAATGGTTATTAATCGCATAGTTTAACGCTTTTTGGGCATATCCTGTTGAAACTATCTCTAATTCATTTGCAAGGTTCTGGATAATTTTTCTTAGCCCTTTACAAATTATAAAATCGTCTTCAACTATTAAAATTTTTCCCACTCTTTTCCCCTCCTAAGAACAATAGGTATCTTTATTAAGTTAAAATACTAAACCCTTTATTTTATTCTATATTGGATACTTAAAATCCTTTATCATATTATAATTCCTGCCAAATTACCAATTTATATCCACTTTAATGTTTCTATTACATACACAGAAATCCAATAATCATGCTAGGCTATTCATTCTCCTTATTCATAATGTATATAACAATATCTTTAATAAGAGTATTTTTAAACAGTAACATGGAAATATTTATACGGAGATAGATAAATAAAGCAAGTACATGAAAGGAATGATTTCAAAGTGAAAAAACATGTTAAAAGAGACAAAATTACTGTAAATACCATATCACCTCCAAATAATGTTGAAACAATGCCAAACTCTCCTGTTCATAATGCACAAGATGCCAACTTTTGTGTCTATGCAGGTATGAGGCATGCTGTTGGTTCTATAATAAAAAACGATGATGGCTCAGAAATTGTTTGTACGGAGGATGGTTCTTGGCAAAATAAAACAAAGTAGAGCTTATATATATTAACAACTAATACTAATGCTGTAATGCATAGCTTATACATTACAGCATTACTTTTTATCATGACATCTTTTGCGATTAATAATTTTTCTAATAATAGCGTAACACAAATTATCACAATTAATATAATGTATTAAGGTTAAAGCCTAACTTAATTAATTGATAGGAGGTAGCATGATGGCTGAAGCAAAAGGATTCTTCGGAGATAGCGGAAGCGAATTACTATTTTTCTTCTTAATTTTAGTAGTGTTATTTATGCCATTTGGCAGATGCTAAAGCAAAGTGAAGTATGTAACTAGGTAGTTACTGACAATGAATAGACTAATATCTAGTCTAAGAACTCCCCACACGAATATATCTAGATTTAAAATAATTTTCTTGCACTAAAAGCTCCCCTAAGATATATATCTTAGGGGAGCTTTAATAACTAATGAGTTTTCATAGATTATATAGACATATTACACACTATTTTAGGGTTGTAGTAGTTAGAGCCTTCTTTAATACAGATTTTTTATTTTCTACTTTTTTATCTTGAAGCCCCTCATACTCATAATTCCAGTGAATATCACCTTTGAGTACACATGAATCATAGTCATCAAGTATTGCACGTACTTCTTTAGATAATAAGAACAATGCTATGATATTTGGTATAGCCATGATACCCATAAACATATCAGCTAACTTCCATACAAATGTAGCATCTATCATTGTACCAAATGCTAATGCTGTTATAGATACAGCTTTAAACAAGTTTATGGTTGTAGCTTTAGAGTTAAATACCATTTTAACATTTGATTCTGCAAAGTAATACCAGCCAACTATTGTAGTAAGTGAGAAAAATGATAAACAAATGGACAAGAACATTCCACCAAATGTACCAAATCCTGATGCAAATCCACTTTGCGTCATTACAATAGCTTTTTCTGTCATCTCTAATGCAGATATATTAGGATTATAAGCTCCTGAAGTAAGATTCAACATTACAGTTGATAAACAAATTAAAAAGGTTGATATAAATACTCCTATCATAGCAGTAAATCCTTGCTCAGCAGGGTGTTTAGTATCAGCAACTGCATGAGAATGTGGAGTTGACCCCATACCTGCTTCATTTGAAAAAAGTCCTCTTGCAAGTCCAAATCTTATAGTTTGTTGAATAGTAATACCAAGTACTCCGCCTCCAATTGCAGCTGGAGTAAATGCACCTATAAAAATACCTTTTAACACAGGGATAATGTTACCTAAATTCATAAGGATTATTATTAAGCTTCCTAGAATATATGCTCCTGCCATAACTGGAACTACTTTTTCTGCAAAAGATGCTATTCTTCCCATACCGCCCATTAATATAAGTGCAACTACAATAGAAAGTCCTATAGTTACGGCAATAGTTGGAACCCCAAACGCATCACTAACTGAGCCTGCAACAGAGTTAGATTGTACCATTACACCAACTACTCCAAGTGCAAATATACATGCTATAGCAAAAAAAGTTGCTAATTTTTTTGATTTCAAACCATTCTTAATATAGTAAGCTGGTCCCCCTACTAATTCTCCATCTTTAACCTCTCTATATTTTTGTGCTAATACTCCCTCACTAAAGATAGTGGCCATTCCGAAAAATGCAGATACTAACATCCAAAATGCTGCACCAGGTCCACCAGCTGCTATTGCTGTAGCTACACCAACTATATTTCCTGTACCAACTTGAGCTGCTACTGCTGTTGATAATGCCTGGAATGGTGTCATTTTGCCTTCCTCTACTGGCCCTTTACTTGTAAGTCCTAATAGCATTTTCTTTAGTGCCGGAAATAATCTGGTAAATTGTAGAAACTTTAATCTTATGGTCATAAAAATACCTATACCTAATAAAGCAATTATTAAAACATAATCCCATAAAATTTTGTTAACCGAATCAACAATAATATTAATTGCTTCCATGTCTCTCTCTCCTTTTATAGTTGGTTTTAGCTATCGATATATTCTAAAATATCGTTTTCCTCTTATGCTAGTACCAACTATTATTTTTTATATAATGATTATATTTATTGACCTTCAAAAAACTACAAAAAGTTTCATGAATTGCTGAAACTTTATAAAATTTATCTATAGTAATTTTTAGGAAAATAGAAAAAAGGTTAAAAAAGTACACACTTTTTTAACCTTCTATTTGTATTTATTGCAGTAAAAAAGCATTCCATCAATGAATTTTTTCAGATTTACTTTTCCTCTTCTTTTAGTCTTACCCCTAATATAATCCATTTCTATCTTTATCTGTTCAAAATTATATAGTCCATTAGAATACTCAGTAAATATTTCATTCATATAGTCTTCAATGCCTAAATTTGCAAGATTAATCATTCCAACAGTGGCAGTCCTCCTGATTCTTTGCTCCATAGATTTAACTTGATCAGTGAACTTGCTACATAACTCTTTCACAGTAAAATTAGACATATCTTGGTTTGTATCAAGCAGATATTTTATAATATTGATTATATCCTGGCTTCCACTTTCACCAATAATTCCGATTCTCTGCATCACTCTTTTTACTTCTTCAATATTATTTTCTGGTCTCCTAATGTCTTTAACTTCATGACCAGAAAATAGGCTCTGGATCTGGAATAACTTCCGATTCATATTTAACTTATCTTGGACTTTATGAATAACGCTTTCAACCTCTATAGCGTTTATTGGCTTTGATATAAAGTATTCTATTCCACTTTGATAAGCTTTACCTATCATATCCTTAGAAGACACCTGTGATATCATAATAAATTGAATATCAGGGTGCATGTCCTTTGCTTCCTTTACTAGACTTATGCCATCTTTGCCTGGCATTAACAAGTCCACTAGTACTATATCAGGTTTCAAGTTTTGAATCTCTAATAGACCATTAATTCCGTCATTAGCATAACCTAATAGTGTTCCTAGCTCTCTATCAATTATAATCTTTTCTAGTATTTTTATAATACTGTTATCATCTTCAATTATAAAGATATTCATTTTACACCTCCAAAAACTCCTTTGGTATGTAAACCCTGAAGGTCGTTCCTTTACCTTCCTCCGAATTTACACTGATTTTACCTCCAAGGTGATTTTCTACAATTTCCTTTACTACGCTTAATCCCAGTCCTCTGTTAATCTCACCAGTAGTATAATTTATTTTAGTTGAAAAACCTGGGGAAAATATATGTTTCAAATTATTATCTTCAATTCCAATACCTGTATCTGAGACTATAAAAATATGCTGCCCTTCTTTTGTTTTGTGAACAAATTTAATTTCAAATTGCTCATTGGAATCTGGTATTGAATCTATTCCATTCATAATTAAGTTTCGAATTATGGACATAAGATAATAATGCTTTGAAGTATAAAAATTCTCTCCTATTTCAAAATATAACTTAATATTCTTATTTTTATACTCTACTTCTCTCTTCATAGTTTCATGTAATATTTTTACTACCTCTCTAAAATTCATGCCTTCATCTTGTAGTTTATTTTCTGTAATTTCTCTCATGCCTCTTATTACAAACTCATATTCTTTTTTTATTTCATGAACATCTTTAGCAATAGTTAATGCTTTATCTGCCCATCCATCCTTGCCTTCATTCAGTTTTATCTCTTCAAATAATTCATAAGAATTAGACATTACTCTTTCTATGTTGTTCATATTTTTTTCCATCCAGTACATTTCTGTCTTTAGTTGAGCTGTTAGCCATAAGAGTCTTCGATATCTTTTCTCATGCTCTTCTTTTAAAAGTAGCATTTTATAATATTTGAGCCCATTTAGTGCTAACCACACTATACTGGAACGTACTATAGCAACTAAAAATAATGTAGTTATAATTTCCCAACGAAGTAATGAAACACCAGCTGCTACCCTAACAATCACTTCAATAATATTTGAACTGAAATCACTGATACTCATTGTTAAAAATAATTGATTAATATCTTTTTTGGTGTTCTTTCTATTTAATAATGAATATATAAGCCCATAGAATGTATAAAACAAAATCTCAAGTTGAAATGACCAAAGAACCTCGATAGAATCTCCATTCCCTAAAAAGTATAATAAAGTTCTAAGTAAATATACAGATATTCCAGAAACTATACCCGTTTGAATTGGTTTCAGCTCTTCATAATTAAAAAGAAGTATTGATAAGAATATAATGCCACCTGAAACCCTAAAATCAGTGCCCATGAACCCAATATTAATTTGTGATGATAACGCAACTATTGCTGATGCAATTATTAATTTTTTTAATTTTTTTAATCTTTTCAAATTAATAGTCTCCTAACTTCTAGTTACTAATTAATAGATTATTAATAGTTTATCATGAAATTATAGTATAAATAAAGTTCTTATTTATTGATCATAATACTTAAGCTGCCTTGAAAAAATATTCTATTTCAAGACAGCTTTTTCTATTCTGTTAAGGCATTAGTAATTGGAGGAACTACCTGTTTCTTTCTTGAGAGCACCCCTTGGGCATAAAATGAGTTGTTTACTAGCTTCTTTCCGAAAGCTTGAGCCACTAACTCTTTATTATTCCCTACTACAACCATTTCAGAAGCCTGAGCAAATATATCTGTTAGCATTAGTATGAATATAGAATATCCGTGTTCCCTTGCTCTTTCTTCCATTAATAAAATGAGCTCGCTTTTCATTTCTTTCAAACTTTCTGGATCCATTGTATATACTTGAGCTATTCCTATCTTGTCATCACCTATTGCAAACGCCTTAAAATCTTGATTAAGTAGCTCTTGTGGCGTTTTCCCAACTAAAGAAGTCCCTGCTTTAAACATCTCCATAGCAAATTTTTCTACATCTAAGTCTGCAATTCTTGCTAATCTTTCTAAGACTATCTTATCAGTATTTGTAGATGTTGGTGATTTAAATAGAAGAGTATCAGATATAATTGCTGCAGCTAATATCCCAGCCATTTTCTTAGAAGGTCTTCTTCCATTTTCGAATAATATAGAGCCAATTATTGTAGATGTGCTTCCTACTGGTTCATTTCTGAAGTAAATTGGATTGCCTGTAAATACATCTGCCACTCTGTGATGATCTATTATTTCTAGTATCTCACATTCTTCTAAACCATCTATAGATTGACTACGTTCATTGTGATCAACTAAAATTACCTTCTTTCTCATACTAGAAATTAAGTGGTATCTAGATATTAGTCCAGCTACTTTATTTTCATCATCAATTACTGGGTATGACCTGTATCGTGTTTGTGACATTTTTTCTTTCACTTCATCTACTAAATCATCATATGAGAACACTACTAAATTATTTGTAGTCATTACATGCTTTACAGGTACAGATTGAGATATTAGCCTAGAAGCTGTAAATGTATCATAGGGAGTTAATATTATAGTTATGCCTTTTTCTTTTGCTAAGTTTATGATATCCTCATCTATTTTACCATTTCCAGTTATTATCATTAGAGATATGCCACTATTAATTGCAAGCTCCTGAGTATCTTTTCTATCCCCGCATATAACTATATCGTTTTCTTCTATGTATTCAACTACTGATTTCGGTTCCATAGCTAACACTAAGATTTTTCCATTAAGAGACTTATGATTTTTTGGTATATTAATCGATTTTGCAGAAAGGGTATCTATAATATTATCTATTGAAGTACCTGATCTTCCTAAAAGAGTATTATCCCATGCATCTATGTAGCTCTCTACAATATCCGATATAGTCACTATCCCAATAAGCATTTCATTTTCGTCAACTACAGGAAGACTATTTACATTGTTCTTCTTCATTAATTCTAATGCCATACCCAGGGATATTTCTGGGCTGACCGGAGCTATTTTATCAAAATCTAAATCCTCCACACTTAATCTTGCTGTCTCCATAAGCATAGGAGCATCAACACCAAAGTACTCAAGAATGAATCTGGTCTCTCTATTTATTTCTCCAAGCCTTACAGGAATAGCATTTACATCTCCATTTGCGTTTTTATATTCTGCATAAGCTAGAGCTGCACAAATTGAATCTGAATCAGGATTCTTATGCCCTGTTATATATATTGTTTCCTTCACATACATCTCCCCTAAATCATTATATATTATTTGAAAAATTTATTATTAATTATATCCCAGATTCATAAAATTATAAAGCGTGTCACTTATTGTGACAATTTACAAAGAAACCTGCTAAACAGCAGGTTTCTTTTAAGTGGTTATTTCATCTCAATTGCATCTTTAGGACATTTTTTAGCGCATGCCCCGCAACCAATACATTTTTCTTCTATAATTTTATGTTTTGATTTAAGCTCTCCTTCTATTGCATCTACTGGGCATTGTTTTTTACATATAGTACAGCCTATACATTTATCTTCGTGAATAAAAGCCTTCTTTCTATTATCAAAATCTGCCCATATAGCCTTAGTTGGACATTTTTCCGCACATATCATACAGTTAGTACATTTTTCATAGTTAATCCTAGCAAGATTGTTTTCAAATTCCATTGCTCCAAAAGGACATGCCTTAACACAAATTTGACATCCAATACATCCTACAGTACATTTAACCTTAACGTCTTTTCCAAACTCCTTACTATTACAATCTACTACAACTTTTTGTTCATAAGGAACCATATTAATGACTGATTTTGGACATTCTGATACACATTTGCCACAAGCAGTACATTTTTCTGGATTTATAACTGCTACCCCATCTATAATATCAATTGCTCCGAATTGACAAACTCTCACACAGGTTCCTAAGCCTAAACAACCATATGAACATGATTTGCTGCCACCTGAAATCAGTGCTGCTGCTTTACAGTCTTGTATCCCATTATATTCAAATTTTTCAAATGCATTGCAGTTGGTACCCCCGCAAATAACTCTCGCTACTTTTTTATCTGTAGCACTAGCTGTTACCCCCATTATTTCTGCAATTTTCTCTACACACGCAGCTCCTCCAACTGGACAACCGTTTACTGGCGCACTTCCACTGGCAATAGCATTAGCTAGTCCATCACATCCTGGAAAACCACAAGCTCCACAGTTGGCTCCAGGTAAAGCTTCTCTTACTTGCTCTACCTTTGGATCTACTTCCACTGCAAAGACCTTAGCGGCTACAGCTAATCCTGCTCCAAATAAAAGTCCCATACTACTTAAGCTTACTACAGCCTTTACGATATCAATCATTATTTATTTCACCTCCTATACTAGTCCAGTGAAGCCTAGAAAAGCTATTGACATAAGTCCTGCTGTAATAAGTGCAACCGGAAACCCTTGAAAAGCTTCAGGTACATCAGCCAACTCGAGTCTTTCTCTTATACCAGCAAAAAGCACTATAGCTAATGTGAAGCCTATGGCAGCTCCAATAGCATGGACTACGCTCTTTAATAATGTTAACTCCATCTGTATGTTTAATATTGCAATACCTAATACAGCGCAGTTAGTAGTTATAAGTGGTAAATATACCCCTAAGGCTTGATAAAGTGTAGGACTTGCCTTCTTTATAAATAATTCCACTAGCTGGACTAGTGCTGCAATGATTAGTATGAAAACTATTGTCTGCATATAGCTTAATCCAAAATTATCTAATATAGATTTTTGAACTACATATGTGGCAGCAGAAGCTATAGCCATAACAAATGTAACAGCAGCACCCATACCAAGGGCAGTCTCTACCTTTTTAGAAACACCAAGAAAAGGACAAATTCCTAAGAACCTGGACATTACAAAGTTATTTACTAATATGGAACTAAGTAAAATTGTAAAAATACTCATTTTTTCCCCCCCTAACTATTTAAGGCTTTCTTTTTAGCAAGCCAATTTTTTAGTCCAATTAATATTCCTAAAGCTAAAAAAGCGCCAGGAGGTAAAATCATTAGTAATGCTGGCTGATAAGCCTGTCCGAATATATTAAAGCCAAATATTGAGCCTGCACCAAGTAATTCTCTTATTGATGCAAGTATAGTAAGTGCTAATGTAAATCCGAGTCCCATACCTAAACCATCTGATATAGATCTAAGGGGTCCATGTTTTGAAGCAAAAGCTTCTGCTCTAGCTAGTATTATACAGTTAACTACTATTAGTGGAATAAATAATCCTAGTGAAGCATATAGTGCAGGTAAAAAAGCATTCATGAACATTTGAATCAACGTAACAAAGGTCGCTATTATAACGACAAAGGCTGGAATCCTAATTTTATCTGGTATAACTTTTCTTAAAAGCGATATAACTAAATTTGACCCAATTAGTACAGCTGTAGTTGCCAACCCCATAGACATACCATCTATGGCTGTTGTAGTAACTGCTAGAGTTGGACACATACCAATTAACTGAACAAAAGTAGGGTTTTCATCAATTAATCCATTTTTTAAGTCCTTCAAGCTCATAATTCCACCTCCATAATTGTAAATCTATTTTACAAAATTTCTATTAAAAACATCTATTGCGATATTGACACCATTTGATACGGCATTTGAAGTTATTGTAGCTCCAGAAATTGCTTGAATCTCAGTATCATTAGGTGCTGATTTTACCACAGATATATTTGAAGATACTGATTTTCCTGTAAATTGATTTTGGAAATCAGGTTTAGTTGAATTGGCACCAAGACCTGGAGTCTCAGAATGACTAACAACTTTCATGCCTGTAATTTGTCCTTCTACAGATATACCTGTTATTATTTCTATATCCCCACCATATCCTGAAGCAATAGTTTTAATAGTGTATCCTACTAATTCATCAACTGAATTTTTGCCAATATAGACCTCTTTAACTCTGTTGTTTTCAGCTACTATTGCATTAAATTCGTTTTCTTCTAGGGGTGTAAATTTTTCAGCAGAAGGTAATACCTCTTGTCTTGCTTTATTGCTCTCCTCTTCCTGAACCTGTGCAATTATATCACTTGTAACTTCATTTGCAAATCCTAGAAGTGCAGCAGCTATTGCCGTTATAATAAAAAGAATTAATCCAAGTTTAATGATCTCACGCATTTTGCTTCACCTCCCCAAATACTTTTGGGCTAGTATATTTATCTATTAATGGTGCTGTCACATTCATCAAAAGAATTGAATAGGATACTCCTTCTGGATATCCTCCTTTAAGCCTAATTACAGCAGTTAAAATGCCTGCACCAATTCCAAATATAATTTGACCCTTTTTAGTAACTGGCGAAGATGCATAATCTGTTGCCATGAAAAATGCTCCTAGCATTAGTCCTCCTGCTAATAGGTGATAAATAGTGTTTTCCACTCCACCACCAAAAATTAATATCATTACACCTACTGTTCCTATATAGGTGAAAGGTATCCTCCAGCTAATAACTCCTCTATATAATAAATATAGCCCTCCAATAATTAATAATAGAGCGGAAGTCTCTCCTAAACTACCACCTATATTTCCAATAAACATATCAAGTAATGAAGGTAGTGTTTCTGTTGCTTGTGCTGCAGTTGCTCCCGTTGAAGCTGAAGCAGCACCAGTCGTAGCTTCTACTGCTTTAATCTTTAGTATGGCTAATGGCGTAGCAGTACTTACAGCATCAACTCCTGGTTTGACCCAATCTGTCATTATTGTAGGCCAAGACGCTAAGAGCATCGCTCTTGCAGCTAATGCAGGATTCATAAAATTATGTCCTAACCCACCAAAAAACTGCTTTACTATTGCAATTGCAAATGCAGAACCTATAACTGGTATCCACCATGGTGCTGAAGCAGGAATATTAAAAGCTAATAATAACCCAGTCACTACTGCACTTAAATCATTTATAGTAACAGGTTTCCTTCTTGCTTTCTGAAATATTGCTTCTGTTATTACTGCTGATAATATAGAAAGAACTATTAACTTAAAAGCGTTAAATCTAAAAAAGTATATGCTGGCTAATGTAGCAGGAAGAAGTGCTATTATTACATCCAACATTATTCTTGAAATAGTTTCATCCGACCTTATATGTGGAGAAGATGAAGCTATTAATTTGTTTTCCATTACTATCCCCCCAATCAATTAGCTTTTCTTTCTTTTTGCTAATACTTCTCTTTTTGCTACTCTTATAGATTGTAATAGTGGTCTCTTAGATGGACAAATAAAAGAGCAAGAACCACATTCTATACAGTCTAGTACATGATATTTTTGTGTGTCATCATATTTACCCTTTAAGGACAACTGACTAATAAATAATGGTTGTAGATTTACTGGACAAATATCTACACATTTTCCACATCTAATACATGGATTTGGCTCTGGGATTCTAGCTTCTTTTTCATTTAGCACTAATATACCTGATGTTCCTTTTATAACAGGAACTTCATCAGTGAATTGAGCTAGTCCCATCATTGGCCCTCCCATTATTATTTTCCCCGGAGTTTCCTTGGAACCACCACACTGGTTAATAATATCCTTAAATGGAGTTCCTATCTTTACTAGAAGGTTTTTAGGTGTGTTTATAGCACTACCTGTTACAGTAACTACTCTCTCCACTAAAGGCACCCCAGTTTGTATTGCATTAGCAACTGCATAAGCAGTCCCTACATTATTTACTATAATACCTACATCCATGGGAAGTCCACCAGATGGCACTACCCTGCCAGTCACTGCATTTATTAATCTTTTTTCATCCCCTTGAGGATATTTAGCTACGAGAGCCACTACCTCAATGTTAGTTTCATTTTCGGCTGCTTTAATCATAGCCTTAATAGCATCAGGCTTGTTATTTTCTATTCCTATATATCCTTTATTCACTCCTACAGCTTTCATTAATGCCTTAAGCCCATAAATTACTTTTTCTGGCTGCTCTAACATAAGCCTATGATCAGCTGTTAAAAAGGGTTCACATTCAGCCCCATTAAGAATGATTGCATCTATCTTCTTATCTGGTGGAGGAGAAAGTTTCACATGTGTTGGAAAACCTGCACCACCTTGTCCTGTTATACCAGCTTCTTTAATAATACCGATAATCTCTTCCTTACTAAGTTGTTCTATGTCTCCCTTTGGTGTAACGTTTTCATAAATCTCACTTACTCCATCAGATTCTATAACTACACACATGATTCCACTTCCAGTTGGAGTATCCATAGGGGAAACTTTTTTTACTGTTCCTGAAACACTTGAGTGAACAGGTGCACTGACAAATGCTTTAGACTCACCTATTTTTTGTCCAATCTTAACCCTGTCACCTACTTTTACAATAGGTTCACATGGAGCACCTATGTGCTGTTGCATTGGAATAATAACTACCTTTGGTTCTTCAGCTTTTTCAATCTCAGCTTTTTCTGAGTACCCTTTATAATGTGGAGGATGTATTCCCCCTTTAAAGGTAAAGCATCTAAGATTCATACCTTTCACCTCTTGCTAGTTAATTTTATATGATAATTATAATACAAGATAATTTATTCTATTCTTGTATACAAAATCCCTCCATTGACAAGAAATAAACAATATTAATAGCTGCCTTATCTGTCTTTTGCAAGATACGTCAAAAAAGCTAGAATATTGTTATAACTATTCATTGCATTCTCTTTTATTACAAAAAATTAGGACCTTAGTCATTGGTCCATATTTACTTACTATTTTATTGTAACACTTTTTTCGTGTATTGTATACCTCTTAGCTATTTATATCATAAGATTAACATTTACACTATTTACATAATGTACTAATGTTATCATTTATATAATCTTGAATCCATAAAACGACTTCAGGTGTGTTTAAACTAACCTCTCCTAAAAACTCTTTTACCTCAGTTGTACTAAATGTAAATCTTTTGTTATTTATCTGATGGATATATACCAAATCAAACTTCTCTACCCTGCTTAGTAAGGTTGCTATGGTGCTGCCCATATTTCCAATTGGTGCTCTGTCTATATGATCATATTTAAAAGTAGCTACAATCTTCGTTCCTTTTTCTTTTTCTGAAATAATTTGAAAATCTCCATCTGTTCTTATGGCAGCAGCCTTTAAAAGTGGTAGTCCGAGTCCTACATTTCTAGTTTTTCTAGTAGTAGTGAAAGGATTATCTACAATGCTTAGAAATTCTTCATCCATACCATTTCCATCATCCTCTATAATTATCTCTAAAAAATTGTTCATTATATCTTCATTTATAAATATATTTATTAGTTTAGCTTTTGCCCTTATTGAGTTTTCAACTAAATCTAATATATGTAAAGATAGTTCTTTCATTTTTTATCACAACCCACCTTTAAGTATTCTATAACTGTTTTTGCTGTGAGAGTGTCAATATCCATATAATAAAATGCCTCATTAATATCAGATAGATAATGAGCATCAGAGTTCTTTATAATCATATATTTTTCTAAAGTCAATACTTTCTCCATTTCTTTTAATCTTTTTAAGTCATAGGCTTCTATAGTTCTAACATTTATATTATCAGGAATAAACCCTAGTGTCGATAGAATACTAAAGGAGTTTTTATCTACATGGGCTGGGACAAGTACTCCATTATGTTTTTCCACCAGCATAAATATTTCTTCTAATGAATATTCACTACTACTTAAAAGCAATTTATCTAATTTACCAATAACATTATCTTCCTTGTCAAATAGGAGTTGTTCTCCAAAGATTTCTTCTCTATTCTTTATATTAGGAAGGCTATCATATATCAAATCTTGAAATCTCATTCCATCTTCAATTGATGGAAAATAGCATAAAACATGAACTTCCTCCTTTGTAGTTACCTCTATGCCAGGAACTACTAAAATACCTCTTCTATTAGCAACTTCCATAACTGGCAGTATATTTAACATGGAGTTATGGTCTGTAACAGCTATTATATTCAGCTCCTTTAAGTAAGCCATATTTACTATATTATTTGGTGTCATATCTTTATCCCCACAGGGAGATAATCCAGAATGTATATGAATATCGTATGCAAACTTCATATCATAAACCAAATTCTCTTAATTTGCAAGCCACTTCATAGGCACTTAAGCTAGTCTTAAAAAGCGGAATTCCTACTTCCTTTGCCTTCTCAATTGCATCTTTATCGATTTCCATTCCCTCTACAATTATTATTCCTGCCAAGTCCACTAATGTTGCTACAGCTACTATGTTTATATGGGTTTGAATAGTAATCCATAGATTATTCCTCTGTGCCTTAGACATGACTAAACTTAACAAGTCTCCAATATATACTCCTTCTACTTCCTTTTCTTCTAATCCAGTTCCTGCAATTGTTTCAACATTTAACTTATCAATTATTGAAGAAAGCTTCATAAATAACCTCCTAATCACTATTGGTTTCTTATTTTCTCTTTTAAAATAAATATACAGTCTTCCATCTTTGCCTTTCCTCTGACTATATCTTCTGCAAGGGCACTACAAGAAGGAGCTCCACAGGAGCTACAGTCAATCCCTGGTAGTTCCTTACATATTTGATTTAATAATTCAATTTTTTTAATTGCTTCATTAATATCACTGTCCAGTATCATAACTCCCTTTGGAGTTATTTTTTCAGTCCAATTTATGAGTCCTTGAGTTAGGATTTCTTCTATATATTCATCATTTTCTGTGTTATTTTCTTCTGGTAATCTAGCAATATTTCTTACTCTTGCCTTAGCAATAAAAGGGTTTTCCACATTTAGAGGCCCCCCTACACAGCCTCCTACACAGGCTAATCCCTCAAAATAATCGATATTGTTTAGCTTCCCAAGTTCAATTTCTTCAAGGACCTTAATAACATTTTCTATACCGTCTACTGCTAGATAGTTATCTACTCCTATGGCATAACTCTGACCACCTACTCTTCCCCATCCAACTCCTTTTGGAGATGCCTTTTTAAAGTATTCACTTACTTGA
Organism: Proteiniborus sp. DW1; assembly: GCF_900095305.1. Taxonomy (NCBI): domain Bacteria; kingdom Bacillati; phylum Bacillota; class Clostridia; order Eubacteriales; genus Proteiniborus; species Proteiniborus sp. DW1. Next base: position 77,870 of record NZ_FMDO01000042.1, read on the forward strand.
GTTTTCTTAGCATTCTTTACTATACCTCCATATATAGATTTAATAGATAGTGCTCCGTTTACATAGGAATCTTGTATTCCAATTGGACGCTTAATACTAGTTACTTTTGCTGGACATTGTGTTAAGTAAAAGACCCCAATTTCATCAAACTTTAATCTATATTTTTTCATAGCTTCAATTTTAACTATTCTAGCAGCAACCTCCATTGGTGATTCTACTGTAATTATATTATCAATTAAAGAAGGGAATCGAACTTGAATAATCCTTAATATAGCAGGACATAGAGAAGAAATTACAGGTTTTTGAATATTGTTACTTTTCAGAATATTTCTAATGGCAATTGTAAGTACATCTGCTGCGTAGCCTTCATCAAAAACATGGTCAAAGCCTAAAGCTTTTATGCCTGAAAAGACCATATTCATATCTGTATCTATGCTAAATTGACCATATAATGACATAGGAGAAATAGCTACATTATATTTATATCTATTCAGAACACTTAAATCATCTACTATAACATCTTTTGCATGATATGGACATACTCTAATACATTCTCCACAATCAATACATCTATCTTTTATAATTACTGCCTTCTTTTCCCTTATTCTTATTGCTTCAGTAGGACACCTTCTCATGCAGTTTGTACAGCCATTACATTTATTGTCATCTAATACCACAGAGTGAAAATACTCTTTCATGTTTATCACCCACTAGTTATTTTATATATGCTTAATATATATTTTCATTGATACTATAGTTTCAACATTCGCTTCAGATATAATATTAAATTCATCCGAACATTTTTTCATATTTGGGAGCCCCATACCTGCCCCAAATCCTAGTTCTCTAACTTGATTAGAAGCAGTAGAATAGCCTTCTTGCATAGCAAGTTCAATATTTTCTATTCCTGGTCCTGTATCACGAGCTATAACTTCAATTTCATCAGGTGATATAGTTACAATGATTTTCCCTCCGTACGAGTGGATAACTATGTTCATCTCTGCTTCGTAAGTTGCTATAGCAACTCTTCTAACTATTTTTGAATCAATCCCAAGCTGATTTAATACCTTTTTTACATTACTCGATGCCTCACCTGCACTAATAAAATCATTTTGCATAACACTATATTCTAACTTAATCTTATGATTATTTTCATTCATTTATCTTAATTCACCCTCTATTCTTACTCCTTTCAAACCTCTTTCATATAGCTTGCCACTTGTAGTATATAAAGTGTATTCTGTAGTCATTATTGTAATATCTTTTTCTAGTGCTAATTCTAGCAAATCTTTGCTTGGCATCTTTCCTCTTACAAATACGATAGCAAAAAGACCTGCGATCTCAGCAGTTCTTATAACTTGTGTATTTGTAAGCCCTGTTAACAATACAGATTTTTCGTTAACAAATGCAAGTACATCACTCATCAAATCAGAACCAAAAGCAGAGAAAACCTCTCTGTCTAAAAAATCTTCACCAACTAACACCTTTGCATTTAATATGTCTCTAATTTCACTTAATTTCATTTTTTCACCCCAATCTTCTTCTAGTAAAAGTTAAGTAAACAGAAAAAAATACAATCCGAATCTCTACTCAATTTTAATTCCAATTATAATGAAGCAGAGTCTAGGTAATTTTTTATTGTTCAAATTTTATTCCGGTCTAAATATCTTATCTTTACTCGATACTGTATTAACAAAAGCATCTTCATATATTTCTCTTACATTTTCTAAATAATTATATGCTTCTTCTTTTATTTTAAACTCACCTGCAAAAACTTTGTACGAGTTGCCTACATTAACTATGTATCCATTGTCAAAATTGTTTCCTTTAAGCTCTTTAATGAATTCTTCAGCATTTGTTATACTGCTAAAGTTGCCTATTTGAATACCATAAAAAGTAGTTTCGGCGGTTTCTTCTTCTGATTCTGAAACATTCTCTGTTAAGTCTATAGCCTCTGTTCCTAAGGTTTCTCCATCTACAGTTGAACTTAGGTCACCTTCTAACCCATAATTCTTTTCGACTTTATCACCTAACCCTTCATCAACTGTACTAATAGTTTTTTGTCCTTCGTCAAGTCTAGGCAATATAACATTTTGCACTAAAGCAAATGCTAAAACGATTGATAAAATAGGGGCAACTATAAAAAAGGCAAAAATGGTATAAAGCCTGTCCTTACCAGTATTGGTTACTCTCTTTCTTATTGTTCTTCTCATATAAGCTTGCCTCCCTTTTTCTTTATATTATAGATTATGATAGTTATACTGATTTAATTAACAAAAAATCAACTATTATAATATATAAAAGAAAAAGTTTCAGGCATATATGTTGGGTTGTTAAAATTTTACTTTATCATAGGTTATTCTACATGTTTGTCCTTTTTCCTGCTTTTTTACAAAAAAATAGTCCTCTTTTAGGACTATTTCTATTTTCGTAATTAAGTTCAATTTTCAATATTGGTGCAGAGGAAGGGACTCGAACCCTCATGCTCTCGCATACGCCCCTCAAACGTACGTGTCTGCCTATTCCACCACCTCTGCATGATAGCAGAAGCATATAGTTATATGCTTACTGCAATATTAACAATTTCAATAAATAATTTATCCATAATGTGTCGTTATCATAAGATAGTGCGCCTGCCTATTCCACCTACCTCGCATGAATAGCAATCAGCATAACATACTTACTATTTTTACGTTTATTTTTTAGGCTAATATATTTATTATATCTATAATTCCTTCTTATGTCAATTATAAATATTGGGTTACTCTTTCAAACTGCCCTCTTGTTTCATTACATTCTCTTGTTGCAGTGCTTTTGGAATATACCATTCTGATATTTTATTGTACATGTTAAACTCAGTTGGGGCAACCTCTCCATAAACTTTGCTATTAGCTAATATAGATGAGTTTATGAAGTATAAACTGACATAAGGAAGATCATCAATTATTAAATCCTGAACTTGTTCATATAATCTCTTTTTATCTTCAGGTCTAAAAGTACTTTGGATTCTTAGTAACAGCTCATCCATCTTTACATTATTGTAGCCTATGAAATTCATCCCACCATCTATCTGAGAAGAATGGAAGGCAAAGGATAAATCAGGAATATAAGACAATTCCCAGCCAAGTAGCACCATTTCAAAGGAGCCAGTGTATAATTTTTGCATCAAGGCTTCCCATTGAGCTGCTCTATCTTCTTCAGTCAAATTCTCTTGCTTACTCTCGCTATAATCCTTTACAACATTTATACCTAAATCAGTTAAGTTTTCTGCAATAATGTTCGCTGTCTCTCTTCTTAACTCATTAAAGGAGTTTGTAGTAAGTTTAATTGTCAATTTATTGCCGTCAGCATCTTCAAAAAAACCATCTCCATCTATATCCTTCCAGCCTGCAGATTCAATAATCTGTCTTGCTTTATTTACATTGTATCCATATGAATTTGATTCATCGGATAATAGCCATGACTCTGGATGTATAGGCACATCATTTCTTGTAGCATGCCCTAAATAAACTTTTTGTATTATTGACTGTCTATCTATAGCATATGCTATAGCCTTTCTTAAAGCCTTTCCCTTTTCTCCCGTAAAGATTCCATCTCTGAAATTAAAGCCTAAGAACTCATACCTATTTGAAGGATATTCGTAAATCTCTACTTTTTTGTTCTGAGCATACTTCTCCCAATCAATCCCTATGCTTGTAGCTAAGTCAGTTTGTCCCGTCTCAAAAGAAGTAACCGCTAATTCTTCATCTTTTAAAGCCTTGCCTATAACTTTTGATATGTACGGCTTGTTGCCCCAGTAATCCTGAAAGATTTCTAATGTAACATTCTTTAGTTTATTGGTTTGAAACTCCTTATAAGGTCCCGTTCCTATTGGTTTATAATTTTCATCTACTAATGCATTGCTATAAGCAATTTTTATATTTTTTCCTCTTTGGAATATGTGTTTTGGTATAATTGGAAATACTAGTCCCTCTAAGACATCCCCATAAACTCTATCAAATGTCAATGTTATATTATATTCATCAATAATTCTAGCTTCCTTTAAGTATTTTAAAGCTTCTGAGGAGACTATAAAGTCTGCTAAACTTCCTACTAAGCTTTGGTTAGACATCCCATACTTAATAGTATCTATTGTAAACTTCACATCTTCCGATGTAAAATATTCTCCATCATGCCATTTAACATTTTCCTTCAATTTAATATTTAAAACTAAACCACCTGACTCAAAACTATAACTTTCTGCTAGAACGTTATTAACTTGAAAATTGCTATCTATATCAAATAGTCCTTCAAAAATCAATTTATTAAAATTGTACATATACTTATCGTTTTTTAATAATGGATTTAGTACAATTCTATATGATATGGGAACTATAAGTTCTCCACCATTTTCTGGGCCATTATCAATATTTTCTTCCACTCCTATTTCAGAATCACCAATATTATCTAGATTGTTTTCTAATGTACAACTGCTTAGAAAAATAATCTGTAATATTACCAACAATAGACAAACATGTCTTTTGTACTTCAACTTTTTTCCTCCTTAACACTAGAGCATTTTTACTAGCCTAGGATTATCCACAAGTCCTGGTATTCTGCCTCTTTTAGCTATTGCTACTCCTTCTACTTCTTTTATGTCCATTGTCATATCAATGGCAGGCGCCCCTGAAATATAGCTACCTACTCCAAAAGAATCCACTCCAGCCTCAGATAGGATTCTTATTTTTTCAGGTTTAAGTCCTCCTGAAACAAAAATCTTAACCCAGTCATAGCCATTAATATCAAGTCTTGCTCTGAGTTCCATAACTAAATCTGGTGTAACTCCCCCTCTTTCGCTAGGTGTATCTAACCTAATTCCATAAAGATTTCTTCCCATTTCCTTGGCTAATCTTAAGGTTTCCTCAACTTCATCTTTAAATGTATCCACTAAAACTATTCTTTTATATGACTCTGGCATTACTTCGTTATATTTTTGAGCTACTAAGAGAGTATCTCCTGCCACTAAGAAAGCTGCATGAGGTAAAGTACCAGTTGGATTTTCACCTAATAATTTTGCCGTCAATATATTACTAACTGAGTTTGCTCCTCCGATTCTAGCTGCCCTTTCCATAACAGGTGCAACAGAAGGATGAACATGTCTTGTTCCAAAAACTACAAATGGCTTATCTCCACAAGCCTCTCTTACTTCCTTTGCTGCAGTTGCCCATCCACTTGGGCTAGCTAAACAACCTAATATAACAGATTCAAAAATAGCAAAATTCTCATATGGTCCTTTAATTCTTACTAATGTTTCCTTAGGTTGAAATTCAGCTCCTTCTTCTAAAGCCCACATTTCTACATTATTGTCCTTTAAAATGTTTCTCACTTCTTCGATACCTACAAAAACGCCAGGTTTTCTAGCAAAAATCTCTGCAACAACCTTTTTGCCCTTCATATCTAAACTTCCTAAAACATCCATTGTAGTAAAGAAGTAAATATCTGTAGTGAGTCCAGCTAATATATCTTCATGTTGCGCAGAATGTAATAATCTCTTTTCCCTGTTTATATCATAATTCTGAACATCCCTTATGCTTTTTATGTAGCTCACGATTTTCATCTCCTCTTAGTAATATACTTAAGTTGTTTTTAAGTTAATAGCCTTAATTATAAGTATAACAACTTTATGGTTGTTTTTTAAGGTAAGTTATTTTTTTAACTAAGTTTTTAAATAAAATAATCAATTTTGTATAGCTTTCTATATATATCGTAAGATTTCAACACTTTCTTTAAATACAACTCAGTTTCCTTAAAAGGTATGTGCTTAAGACTCTTTCCATCTTCGCTATAATTATTGTTATTAAGCCACTTGGCTACATTACCACTTCCACCATTATAAGCAGCTAATATAAGCTCTAGATTATTGTCAAATTGAGATTTAAGTCTATTTATATACCAACAGCCTATTTTAATGTTTATTTCTGGATTATACAAGAGAGATTCTTCATAATCTATAATTCCCAACTCTCCTGCCGCCCATCTACCAGTTACTGGTGCTATTTGCATCAATCCTTTAGCCCCTTTATGAGATAGGGCATCTTTATTAAACTTACTCTCAACTCTAATGATTGCAGCCACTAGGAACGGATCAATATCATATTGTTTTGAATAATTAGCTATATATTCCTTATATCTAATGGGATAGAGAGTCTTCCCAATCCATTTGTAGCTTGAAAATGCTCCCCAGACTATAAGAATTATAAAAAAAATTGTCAATACTTTTCTAAATCTAAACCTCAAAAATATCTCCTCCAAAATCATTAAAGAGCCTCAATTGCCTTTTCTACATTTGAAACAAGCTCCTTCATATCTCCTGTGTTGTATATTATTACATCAGCAAATTTTAGTTTCTCATCTATAGGTAGTTGAGCATCTACTCTCTTAGTAGCACTTTCATAATCTATCTTATCTCTCTCAATAATTCTTTTTATCTGGGTTTCTTTATCAGCATAAACTACCCAAATTTCATCAAATGTTATACCAAATTCACGTAAATCTTCCAGTCCCTCTATTAATAATGGAATGTCCAGAAAAATAATAGCATTATTAATAGAATAATATAAGAGCTTTTCTTTAATTTTCTTATATATTTGTGGATGAACAATATTATTTAATTTAAGTCTTAAGTCAACGTCATTAAACACAAGAAGACCCAATTTCTTTCTATCAATACTTCCATCTCTATTTAATATTTTCTCGCCAAAGGTATCTATAATCATAGAATAAGCTGGTTTTCCACTTTCTACAACTTCTCTTGCAATTAAATCTGCATCTATCAGAGGAAAGCCTTTTTTCACAATAATTTTTGAAACAGTACTTTTCCCTGTTCCTATTCCACCAGTTAAGCCTATAATTTTTGTTCTATTTTGTGTCATACCAGCTATCACCTGTTTTCATATCAACTATAAGAGGTACATTTATAGTTATGGCATTTTCCATTAAATCCTTTAAAAGCACTTTCACTTCCTCAACTTCATCTTTATAGGCCTCGATAATTAGCTCATCATGTACCTGTAATATTAACCTTGATTTTAGCTTTCTTTTTTTCAACTCATTATACACATTAACCATAGCCAGCTTTATTATATCAGCTGCGCTTCCTTGTATAGGAGTATTCATAGCCATTCTTTCTCCAAAGGATCTTATGTTAAAATTTCTTGAAGATAATTCTGGTAAATATCTTCTTCTATGCAGAATAGTTTCAACATACCCCTTGCTTTTTCCGTCTTCTACAATGTTTTTCATATATTCCTTTACCTTAACATAATTTTTGAGATAATTGTCTATATACTGCTTAGCTTCTTTCCTAGTAATCTTTAAATCTCTAGCTAGTCCATAATCACTTATACCGTATACGATTCCAAAATTAACTGCTTTAGCTCTACTTCTCATTAATGGAGTAACTTCTTCAAGCTTAACATCAAACACCTCAGCAGCCGTTTTTCTGTGGATATCTTCTCCTGTTAAAAATGCTTCCTTAAGCTTTGGGTCATTAGCAATACTTGCAAGAACTCTAAGCTCTATTTGAGAATAATCTGCATCTACTAAGACATAATCACTGCTACTAGGAACAAATACCTTCCTTATTCTTCTACCTTCATCTGTTCGAATAGGTATATTTTGAAGATTAGGCTCTGTACTGCTAATTCTTCCTGTAGTAGTAATAGTTTGATTAAAGCTAGAATGGACCTTACCTGTATTTTTATCAATAGCTGAAATTAAACCATCTACATAGGTGGATTTAAGTTTAACTAATTGTCTATACTCTAATATTTTCTCTGCAATAGGGTGCACTTCTGTAAGACCTTCTAAAACCTCTGCATTAGTAGAATAACCTGTCTTAGTTTTCTTAAGAGCAGGTAACTTTAGCTTTTCAAATAATATCTCACCTAATTGCTTAGGAGAATTTATATTAAACTCTTCTCCTGCAAAATCGTATATGGACTGTGTCAAGACTTGAATCTTTTCATCAAACTCTTTTCCTAATTCTTTTAGCTTATCTAAATCTACGGTAAATCCAATATATTCCATGCTGGCTAGTACGCTTATCAAAGGAACTTCAACCTCATAAAAAAGTTTATCCATATTCTGTGAAACTATGGAGCTTTCAATTATGTCCTTTAATCTAAGAATAATTTCTAATTCATTTGATATATATGATACTCTATCAATTAATGATATTTGACCGAAAGTTTTTCTGTTTTTTCCTGTACCTAAAAGATTCTCTTTGCTCTCAATATATATATCTAAGTAATCATTTGCTAGTTTCTTTAGGCTATAATCGCTTTGAGATGGATTGAGTAAATACTGGCCAATCATACTATCAAATTTAATCCCTTGTATGTCTACCTTATGTCTAAGAGATACTATAATCTCTTCCTTTATATTATGGCCTATCTTTTTTATTTTGTCATCTTCAAGAATATCCTTAAAAACATTAAAAAAGTCTTCTGAGTTAATACCACCTTCTGTAAAATCAACATAATAGCTAGACTTTTCTAAAACTCTAATACCAACCCCTAATATATTGTTTATTAAAGGATTATCACCATCAACTACAAATTTAAATATCATAGATTTGGAGTTTTTTATTTCATTTATAATATTATTTAGCATATCCTTATTCTTAACAATAATTGCCTCAGGTATTAGCTTGATTTCATTTACTACATCCTCATTAGTTTCTTTGTTTAAGCTTATTTTTCCTAATAGGCTTTTGAATTCAAGTTTTTTGTAAATTTCTATTAATTCATCTCTATTAGGTTCTTCTAAAATAAGCTCATCTAGATTTACATTAATAGGTACTGTTCTAATAATTTCTGCTAGCCTTCTGCTCATTATAGCTTGATTTCTGTGTTCAACTAACTTTTCTTTAAGCTTCTTTCCATCTATTTTTTCTATATTATTATATATGCCTTCAATAGACTCATATTCTTTTAGTAGCTTAATTCCTGTCTTTTCTCCAACTCCTGGAACGCCAGGTATATTATCTGACTTATCTCCCATTAGTCCTTTAAGATCTATAAATTGTTGAGGGGTGAGTTCATATCTTTCAATAACTGCTTGTTTATCAAAAACTTCAATATTTGATATGCCCTTTCTTGTTAATAATACTTTAGTATTTTCACTAGCTAGTTGAAGATAATCTTTATCTCCAGTTACTATAATAACCTGAAGCCCATTTTCTTCTCCAATTCTTGAAAGTGTACCTGCCAAATCATCAGCTTCGTAACCATCTACTTCAATCCTATGTACATTCAAATAATCAATTATTTCTTTTAATATTGGGAACTGCATCCCCAATTCACTTGGTGTTTTAGCTCTTCCTGCCTTATATTCTTCAAATTCAATATGTCTAAAAGTAGGCGACTTTTTGTCAAAAACTACACTTATATAATCTGGTTTATACTCTTCTGTAACCTTGTAAAACATAGTTAAAAATCCGTAAACTCCATTTGTATAAACTCCATCCTTATTCATTAGTAGAGGCAATGCATGGAAAGCTCTGTGTAGTAGACTGTTTCCATCTATAATCATAAAAGTTCCCTTACCCAATAATACCAGCTCCTTATAATATAATAATACAGTTCAAACCAGCTTAATATCAAGCAGGATCATTAACATATCTAATTTTGATGCGTAAAAAACTCTCATTTAATATTCAAAAAGTGTTAATTCATAATATTTTCCTAGAAAAACAGTATATATATTATTATATACTATATTTGTTCTGTAAACTCTTAACTTTAAGTATATATTAAAAGATAATTTCAGTAA